>DATAGL010000467.1:0-3612 GCA_036263755.1 Chitinophagaceae bacterium
GCAATTGACCCGGAAACCAATACGGTTACCCTTGGCGACGAGGTGGACCTGGAGCGCCCCGAAATGCGGGTCAGCCGGATCAACTGGATCAAATACAACGGTCTCTCCGGTGAATCCGAAGCCCTGACCAAGATCCGTTACAAGGACAAGGGCTCCTTGTCCACCCTACAGCCCGACGGGTCCGACGTGCTTGTGCGTTTCTATGAAAACGCCAAAGGCATCGCCCCAGGCCAGAGTGCGGTGTTCTACGAGGGCAATGATGTGATCGGCGGCGGGATAATTCAGCGTTCCGTCTAAGGAATCCGCCCGCCGGCAGAAAATTGGCCGGGGCGCGCTGAATTCCCGGTTTTTTATTACTAGTTTTACGGGGAAAGCCCGTACGCGGGGCCTCAGGCCCCTTTTTTAGTAAAATCCATTATGCTATGAGAGCACATTTTCTCTTATCCCTCTGCCTGCTGGCCCTCCTCCTGTCCGGCTGCAGCACCAAAACCGAAGAACTGGACGCCAGCCAGTTCGACAAGGAACGTCTGCTGGAATACATTCCGACCCAAACCGGCAAATACATCATCTACCGCCTCGACTCCACCGTATACACCAATTTTAACCGCGATAAGGAAGTGCATTCCTACCAGGAAAAGCACGAATTCACGGAAGCCTTTACCGACAACCTCGGCCGTCCTTCCATCCGTGTATACCGCTTCCTCCGCAACCTGCAGGGAACCTCCCCCTGGGAATCCAGCGGCACGTATTATATTACGGTAGCCGACCAGGGCCTCGAAGTGGTAGAGAACAACCTGCGTTCGGTAAAGCTGGTCCTGCCCCTGCGCGAAGGGGTGACCTGGATGGGCAACCGCCACATGCCGGCGGAACCCTACAGTTCCCTGTTCAAGTTCGACAACGACAACAACATGGCCCAGTGGCAGTTCACCTATGAAAAAACAGGTGAATCACTGGAACTCAACGGCAACACCTATACCGATGTGGTTACCGTCCGCGAAGTGAACGATACGGCCACCAACGACCCGGCCGACCCGGCTACCATCGTGGCTTACGAATCGGTTTTTGTCAACAAGTACGCAAAAAATATCGGCCTCGTGTTTCAGGATTGGTCGATTTGGGAATACCAGGCCGATACGGACGGCACCAATAACGGCGGCACGTTCAACGGCTTTGGCATCAAACGAACGATCCTGGAGCATAATTAAGGCCGCACCCTGGCGCATATGAAACGGCTCACCCAATGGATCCTGGCAGGATGCTTCCTGGCCTCCGGCACTGCAGTGCAGGCACAAGCCCGCTTCCTGATACGTTTCACCGATAAAGCCTTTTCCCCCTTCACCCTTTCGGCACCGGAAGCCTTTCTTTCCCCGCGCGCAGTGGCGCGGCGGGCAAGGTACGGACTGCAGCCCGACAGCACTGATTTGCCGGTCACGCCCCGTTACCTCGACAGCCTGCGCAGCCTGCCCGGCATCACCGTGCTCAATGCCTCCCGCTGGCTGAACCAGGTTTCCGTTCAGGCCAGCGACCCCGCAGCACTGGAAGGCCTGCAGCGCTTTCCTTTTGTCCGTTCGGTGCGCCGGGTAGCCAGCCGGACAGCGGCACCGGTCTCCGCCAAGCTGGCCACGCCGGTTCCCGGTCCGGTTACAGCACAACGGACTACCGGTATACAGGATACCTTCCGGTATGGTCAATCTTTTGCGCAGGTCCATATCCATAACGGCGAATTCCTGCACCGCATCGGGTTACGCGGAGAGAATATGGCCATCGGAATGCTGGATGCCGGCTTTTTCAATTATAGCGGCCTGAGGGCTTTTGACTCCATCCGCGCCGGCGGGCAGGTTTGGGACACCTGGGATTTCGTGGCCCGTCACCAATCGGTAGAAGAGGATCATGCGCACGGCATGCAGTGCCTGTCGACCATTGCCGCCAATATTCCCGACCAGTTCGTCGGCACCGCGCCCAAAGCCTCTTTTTACCTTTACCGGACCGAAGACGCGCCTACGGAATACGAGATCGAAGAACACAACTGGGTCTGCGGGGCCGAGCGGGTAGACAGCGCCGGTGGCGACCTTATCTCTTCCTCCCTGGGCTATACCACCTTCGATGACCCCACCACCAGCCACCGCTATGAAGACCTGGACGGGAACACGACGATCGCAGCCATCGGTGCCGACCTGGCTGCCCGCAAGGGCATCCTCGTTTTCAATTCTGCCGGCAACGAAGGCACTGACCCCTGGAGATATATTGCCACGCCGGCCGATGCCGACAGTATCGTAGCGGTGGGTGCGGTGACCCGGAATGGTGAGCCTGCTGCCTTCTCCAGCTACGGACCTTCCGCCGACGGGCAGGTCAAGCCGGATGTGGCTTCCGTCGGACAGGGCACTGTGATCCAGCTGATCAACAATGCCATCGGAACGGGCAACGGTACCTCATTTGCCTGTCCTAACCTGGCCGGCCTGGCCGCCTGCCTCTGGCAGGGCTTTCCCGAAGCCTCCAATATGGATATCATCGGGGTGCTCCGGGCCTCGGCCCACCAGGCTTCCGCCCCGGACAACCGGATGGGATACGGCATTCCCGATATGAAAAAAGCAGTGCACCTGCTCCTTGCTCCGGTAACCACTGCCACGGCAACGGTGGACGGTTGCCGCGTAACGCTGGGCTGGACCGGCAAAGACATGGAAGCCATGCGGTATGATGTGGAGCGGAAGCTACCCGGTGATACCGGCTTTGTGAAGACAGCCTCGGTTCCCGGCTCGGGTAAGGTATGGGGCAACCGCACGCACGCCTATACGGAAGAGGTCCCGGTTGCAGGAGTCACCGTTCAGTACCGGATCCGCCAATACCTGGACACCTCGGCTGCGGCCGGCGAAGCCTATTCCTTTTTCCTCGATACGGTTACCGTTACCGTTCAGGCCCCCTGCATCTCCGGTGCTTCGTTGCGTGTGGTCCCCAACCCCGTGCGCAATACGGTATTCCGGCTGGAATACCTAAGCCCGGAAGCCCTGCCGGATGTCTGGATCCGGGTAGTGGATGAAGCCGGCCGTACCTATTACCAGGAACGTACTTCCCTGCCTGCAGGACTATTTACCAGAGAATATCCCGCCAGCCACCTCGCAAAAGGAATTTATTTCGTCAGCTTATTCCAGGGGAAGCGGCTGCTGGGTACCGCCCGGATGATCCGGCTGTAGGGTAAATAGGGCAGAGAACAACGTATCGGCCTTTTGGGTATAACCGCTATGGTATTGTTGGGAAACGAGCTTCAGCTCTGTTCCTTCCTGCAGGTAAGCTACCACCGATTCATTTTCCTCCTGAAACACCGAACAGGTGATGTACAGGAAATATCCGCCCCGCTTCAGGGCCCTGGATGCTTCCCTGGCGATCCGTCGCTGCAGCTGGACATAATGGGCAATCCTGTCTTCTGTGAAAAAATAAAGCTGTTCCGGCGTACGGCCCCAGGTTCCGGAACCGGTGCAGGGCGCATCGCAGAGAATGATATCAAAATAGCCGCGCGGCCGCCGGCCGCCGGCTACATCCAGTACCCGGGTGTTGTAGCGGGTAACACCGGCCTCCCGGAAGCGCTGCTTCAGGTTGTGTAAAATACTTTCCCGTATA
>DATAGL010000468.1:0-1713 GCA_036263755.1 Chitinophagaceae bacterium
AGGAAAACTCCTTTGCAGAAGCCCTGGCCGGCCGCATTGCCCGGCACTGTTTCCGCCACCTCGATGGGCCGGTGGAAGTGCTTGGGGCCCTGCCGCTGCCTGCTGTTCCCCTCAATACCGGGCTGGAAGCTGCGATGCTGCCCAACGCAGAAAAAGTGCGCCGGTGCGTGGAGCGGATGCTGGGGGAGTAGCGCTTTTCATTCAGTTAAAAAGCGTTCATGAGTTTACAAGTTCACATGTTCACAAGTTATTAGCAAAGTGTCTATTGATATAAAGTTGGGAACTACTGAAAAAATCAGAGCGCAAAATCATTTTAATAATTCATGTTAGACACATGAATACAATTCTGTTTGGGCCATACATATAGTCGTCCCAGATGAACTTGTGAACCTGTAAACTTGTGAACAGGTTCTCCCATCTGCTTTTCTCTATCCTAAGCTTAGAACGGATACCCGATCGCCAGGTTGTAAATCACGTTTTCCCTTCGCCAGACCTTTTTGTTGAATCGGATCTGGTCCATGACCCAGGGATTTTGCTCCCAGGGCTTGCGCAGCGGGAACGCCACGTCGAGGCGGATGACAAACAGGGTGATATCGAGGCGGATGCCCACGCCTGCGCCGATGGCCAGCTCTTTCAGGAAGTCTTTGTTGAAGCGGGCTCCCGGCCGGGAGGTGTCCTCATTTTTCAGCCAGGCATTGCCTGCATCCAGGAAGATAGCCCCGTACAGCGGTCCGCTGATATGCGGGCGGAACTCGGTGTTGAATTCGAGCTTCAGGTCGCCGGTCTGGTCGGGCAGGAAGGTGCTGGCTGAAGTATCATAAAAAGTGCCCAGCAGCGAGCGGCTGCGGAAGGCCCGTACGCTGTTGCTGCCGCCGGCAAAGAACTGTTTGATATAAGGAATCTGTCCCGAGTTGCCATAAGGAAGGCCATAGCCGATAATGGCCCGGTTGGCCCATACGCTGTTCAGTCCGAACTTCCGATAATAGCGGCCGTCCGCCTCCAGTTTGATGTACTGGTCGAACCGGGCATTGAACAGGCGGCCCTGCTTGCCATCTTTTCCACCCGTGCCCATAACCAGCCCGGCCAGGTTACCCGAAAGGTCGATCAGGCCGTTGAAGTATACCGAATTGTCGCGGGTAATACCGTTCACTACCTGGTTGAGCGTGTACTGGTAGGTGGTACCCAATACAAACTGCGAGTCCACGATCCGTCGCAGGTAAGGATATTGTTTCAGACTGTCATAGAATTCCCCCGTTACGTTCAGCGGCTGCACGTAGTTGATGTTGATGGGGAAGAACTCGTGTTGTTTCTCCAGGCTTTCCTTCCACACATAACCCAGGCCGCCCCGGAACGAGTTCAGGGTATAGAGCTTGCGCCGGTTCAGCACGTCGTATCCCAGCTGGATCGTTGTACGCGGCACATAGCCGCCTTCCGTACGCACGTCAAAGAAGGGAATGACAAACCGCGGTATGGCGAAGTTGGCTTCGGCACCGGTGCGGTATGTATTATATCCTTTAAAGTTGCCCCCGAACTGCACCTCCGTGGCGGCATAGGCCGAGATGCCGAGGTGCTCGCCGGCGCGGAAGGTATTTCGGTTGCGCCAGTTCACGGTCAACTGCGTTCCGTTCATGTTGTTGGACCGGGTGGTGGCGGACACTTCTGCCCGCAGCGATTTTTTCGGCAGCGGCGTCAGGTAATAAAAGGCATTCAGGC
>DATAGL010000469.1:0-3041 GCA_036263755.1 Chitinophagaceae bacterium
GTCCTTCCAGGAACAGGCTGTACACCTCTTCATAGGCGCGGGTGGCCCCGGCGGCCACTGTGTCCTGGACCGGATCTTTCCCCGTGGTGGCAATCGCCGTCAGGCGGCTTCCGGGGAAGCCGTCGGCCAGCAGTTTTTTGATTTCGGCCGCTTTGGCGGTATTGCCCAGCTTGTAGTAGCAGTAATATAAATTGAAGAGCAGCTCGTCGGCCGGGTTGAAATAGGGATAGCGGGCCCTCAGCTCCTCGTACTGACCGATGGCAGCGGCATAATCCTGCAGTTCATTCTGCAACAGCTGCCCGGAGGCGTATAGGGCACCCTGGATGGAGTCGTTGGAAACGGTAAGAGCGGCTTCATTCAGGGGCAGACCGGCCATCAGGCCGTCCACCGATAATTCAGCGGTTGCGGCAGCAGCACTTTGCTCACCGGCAGCCGGAATGCCATTCCGGCCTTTGCCGGCCGAAGCGGTCACGTCGGACTGCCGGCGCCAGTTATCCTGGTTGGGCCGGTTGCCCCAGACCTGGCGGAACGTGGCGGCCCCCTGTGCCAGGGCATTCTTATTATAGAAATACCATTCGCCTTTCTGCCGGCTGTCAAAGAGGTCGGCAGCACGCTCGGCAGCAGCCGGGCGGGGGGCGGGACCATTTTCTTCTTCCTTCAGGCCCTGCTGGCGGCGCAGCTGCCGAAGGAGCTTTTTTACATAGGCCGTCCGTTCCGCCTCAGGCATTGCGGCGATCTTCTGCAGGCTGTCCTGGCGCTGGATCGTCAGGAAATGCGGCACCAGCTTTTGCAGCACGGATTTCCGCTCTTCCACCCGTACCAGTTCGTCCTGCTTCAGGTTTCCCTGGTTCAGGCTGTCGTAGAAGCCGGTAGCCAGCAGGAAATCGCCGTTGCTGTAGGAGAGGTCCGCCAGCTGGAGAAAGAGACGGTTTTTCGAAGCGGGATCTTCGGTGCTGTATTTCAGTCCGCGCAGGAGGTATTCCTGGGCGGCCTTCGGGTCCTTCCGCTCCAGTTCCATCTGGGCAATCATAAAATAGATCCGGTCGCGGTAATCGGCATAGCGGTCGCGGCGGGCCATGGTCAGCAACTCGTTGATGTTGCGGTTGATATAATCATCGCCGCCTTCCTTGTTCAGGCGGATGAGGTTCAGCCGGGCATAAATGTCCAGGACGGGGTCGGTGGTGTGGGCAATGGCCCGGTGAAAGAGCGAATCGGCCCGGGCCCCGTTTTTCGAACGTTCGTAGAGCTGGGCGGCCAGGTATTCCCACCGGGCCCGTTCCCCCTTCGTCCCTGCCTGGGGCAGGGCGGCCTCCAGGTGTATGGCAGCGCTGTCCCAGCGCTCCTGCCTGTAAAACAACAGGGCCTGGACTTCTTCCAGGGCCGGGAAGAGCCGTTCGGGGAAATTCGGGTCTCTTTTCAGTGTTTCCACCAGCGTTCCCGCCTCGGTGTACCGGCCCTGTTCAATAAAGGTGCGGACGAGCCAGACCAGGGCGTTGTTGCGGCTGGGCGGGTCGGAAACCAGTTCCTGTAGCCGGCTGCGTTCTTCCTTAGTGGCAATGGAGCCGCTGGTGGCACCGTCGAGCCGGCTGCCGATATAGCGGTAGTAGCCATCTTTGTCCTTGTCGGCAAAGGAGGTATTGATGAACTGAAAAATCTGGAAGGCGGAGTCGTGCTGCTGCTGTAAAAAATAGGCGGCTCCCCAGAGGAGGTAGAGGTCGTCGATCCAGTCGCTCCGCAGGTCGTGCATGACGATGCCGGTCTTGGACTTATAAATCACCGAGTCAAGCTGCTCTTTTTCGGCGGAGGTGGCCTCCAGCGAATAGTTGTAGAAGGGGAGCAGTTCGCCGTAATCGTCGCGGTGCTGGCTCTTCGCCCGGGCGATGATCTCGTTCAGCTTGGTCTGGGCGTTGAAGAAATAATTGTAGTGCGTGGTGGTGTTCTGCCAGAACCGGCGGGGCTTGGTGAACTTTTTGTTGCCGGTTTTTTCGGCGCGGAGCTCGCGGTTCTCGTAGGGCGCCGGCTTTTTGATGTCCAGTTCAAAGCCCAGCTGGGCCTTTGCCGCAGAAAAGGTACCGGAAAGGAGAACAAAAAGGAGGATATGGCGGCTCAACGGCATTCGGGGACGCAATCTAATCGCTTATAAACTGAAATTCAAATATTTTAGTATGGCCCGGCCGCGGTTTTTTTACCGGCTAAGCGGAAGGAACTTCCTTTAGCCGTCATTCCTTACTTTTACCCAAAACCGGAAGTATGCTTAAAATGGATGCCGGAACTACGCTGAAAAGGCTGCGGAACCGTTACCGGCTGGTGATCATGAACGACGATACCTACGAGGAAGTGGTGACCTTCCGGCTCTCGCGGCTGAGTGTATACGTGGTCCTGAGCTCGATTTTCGTATTACTCACAGGCCTGACGGTGGCCCTGATCGTATTTACCCCACTGAAATACTACATTCCGGGCTATGCGAACGTAAAAGTTGACCGCCAATACCGGCAATTAAAGTATCTTTCTGACTCCTTGCAGCGGCAGGTATCGTACCAGGCCCAATATATAGACGGGATCCGGAAAGTGCTGAGCGGAAATGTTACCGTGGACCTGGACACGACCCAGCTGAACCTGCCGAAGGACGAGCTGTCGAATGATTAACCATTTCTCGTGATAAACCACCTTTCTATGTTTAACAAAGAAAAAAATCCAATCAGCGAAAAGCAGTATGCGACCAGCGCCACCCTTATCTCCGCAGGCACCACACTCACCGGCGACGTGCACAGTGAAAATGACCTGCGCATCGACGGTACGGTCTACGGCAACGTTACCTCCACTTCCAAAATCATCATCGGTCCCACCGGCATTATCGAAGGCAACATTGACGGGCAGCAGGCCGATATCACCGGCAAGGTGACCGGCAACATTGCCGTCCGCGAGCTGCTGCAGCTCCGCGGCCAGTGCGATGTTCAGGGAAATATCCATGCGGCCAAGCTGCAGGTGGATCCCACGGCACAGTTTAACGGGCAGGTCCAGATGGGCAATTCCGGGCAGAT
>DATAGL010000470.1:0-2496 GCA_036263755.1 Chitinophagaceae bacterium
GGGGTGATGGCCGGTCCGTCGGTGCCGTTGGCACCCACGAACTGCGGCAGGGGAAACTGGTCGCCGGAAAGCGAAAAATAAGCCAGCCGGTTGTGCCCGTTGAGCTCCGCCCGCTGGTCCACGGCAAAAATGATCTCCTTGTTCGTATCGTTATTGTCGCTGAAGATCGAGAAGTACTCGGCCGCCAGCTCGTACTTGCCCGAGGCAATGATCTTGTCGCAGTACTCGATCACCTTGTCCATATCCTCACCGGCAAAGTGGAAGGTGGCGGCGTAGCGGTCGGCATACACGGCCCGGTTCAGGTGCAGGCGGGCCAGCAGGCCCCAGGCCGCCGGCTTGGAGATCCGCCCGTGGGAAACGTTCATTTCCAGGTTCGGCTCGGCCGCCAGCAGTTCGGACTGGATATAGGCTACCGCTTCGGCGCCCCTGCGGATCTCGGAAACCGCGCTGGGGTCTTCCTTGACAAAAATGAGGCCGAACAGGTCAAGGCTGAGCAGCGAATAATACGCGCGCATCGCCCGGGCTTCGGCCAGGAAGGTTTTGGCGGAAGGATCGCTGTTCGAGGGCAGGGTGTTGATGGCCGTGATCGACCGCGACAGGCCCTGGAGAATGAGGTTCCAGGTATTGCGCAGGTTCGGGTCGGTCGTCATGAAATTATGGGTGTGCAGGGCAATGTAGATGCCGTTGTCGCCCCAGTCGGTGCCGCCCCGGTAGGGCAGGATCGCCTCGTCGGTGGAGATCTCCTGCAGGGCGAAATAATTCGTATGGGTAAAGAGGCCCGGGAGCAGGGCATATACAGGCGCGATCATGCCTTCGGCCGCCTGGCGGGGCGTGAGCCCGGCCGCGGAGGATTCGTCCAGTACGCGCTCGTCCAGCTTCGTGCAGCCGCCCAGCAGCAGCAGGCCGGTGGTAAGGGTCAGTGAAATGCGGATCAGGGTATTCATGTGCGGTTGCGTTAAAAGGTGAAGTTGAAGCCCACCAGGAAGGTGCGGGCCTTGGGATAGCTTAAATAATCGATGCCGTAGGAAGAGATGCCGTTGATGGTGCGGTCGGTATTCACTTCCGGGTCATAGCCGTCGTAATCGGTGATCACAAAGAGGTTCTGACCGGTCACCGACAGCCGCATCGCCTGCACCCAGCGGTTGATGCCCATCCGGCGCACATCGAAATTGTAGCCGAGGCTGAGGTTGTTCAGCCGGAGGAAGCTTCCGTCTTTGAGGAAGCGCGAGGACACCGGCGCCGCGTTGTTCACGGCTTCCTGCGGGTGGCGCACCGCTTCGGGGGTCGTGTTCACGCCCTTCGACAGCAGCAGCTTGTAGAAATGGGCATTGGCGGTGTTGTCGTAGATCTTGTTCCCGGATACGCCGTTGAAGTTGGCATAGAGGTCGAAGCCCTTGTACGCCAGCGTGCCGTAAAAGTTATACATGCGGGTGGGCAGGGCTGAGCCCAGGGGCACGCGGTCCTTGTCGTTGACGATGCCGTCCTTGTTCCCGTCGTGGTACAGGCTGAGGCTGTCGGGGCCGAAGCCCAGGAACTCCCGCAGGTAGAAGGTGCCGATGGACTCCCCGTTGATATAACCGTTAATGGTAGCCGAAGTAAGCCCGGAGCCGGAGGCCGATCCCGAGGGAATGACCGAGTAGGGCGAGTTCCGCACCACGTTCTTCAGGAAGGTGATGTTGCCGCCTACCGAGTAGGAAAGGCCGCCCGTGCTGTTGTGCCGGTAGCTCAGGTCCAGCTCCACGCCCTGGTTGGTGATGGTCATGTCCTTTACGTTCGTCCATACGGTGGACGCCGGCTGCACCGGATCGGCAGGGATCACTTCCAGCAGGATGTTGTCGGTCACCTTGCGGAAATAGTCCACCGTGCCGCCCAGCCTGCCGCCGAACAGCTCGAAGTCCAGCCCCAGGTCGGTCTGGGTGGATACTTCCCACTGGATGTCGGGGTTGGCCAGGCGTGAGTACGAGGTGCCGCCCGGGAACGGACCGGTGGGGTACAGCGGGTAGGAGGTGGTGCCCGAAACCTGCGAGGTGAACAGGGCCTGCGTGATCTTGGAGGGGATCTCCTGGTTGCCCGTTTGGCCCCAGCCGGCGCGCAGCTTCAGCAGGCTAACCGCCGAGGAGGGAAAGAACGCTTCCCGGGAAAGCACCCAGGCGCCGGAGAACGAAGGGAACACGCCGTACTTGTTGTTGGCGCCGAACTTCGAAGAGCCGTCGGCCCGCAGCGTGGCGGTAAAGAGGTAGCGGTCGCGGAAGCCGTAGTTCAGGCGGCCGAAGAACGACTGCAGCTCGTTGATCAGGGCAAAGCCGGAAGGCCGGTTGTTGGCCAGGGTCAGCTCCTGCCCGATGCCGGGGTTGTAGATCGGCTCCACGCCGGAGATCGGGAAGTTGTTGATGCTGGTGCTGCGGCCCTGCACAAAGATCTTCTGGTACGAATGACCGGCCAGCGCCGTGTAGCGGTGGTCGCCGGTGGTGCCGGTATAGGTCAGGTAGTTTTCCA
>DATAGL010000471.1:0-2303 GCA_036263755.1 Chitinophagaceae bacterium
AACTGTGATACGGGTCCGGAGGTCGAGGCCTGGAGCCGGTACGACGCGGCCCGGGTAGCGCTCTGGAAAGGGTATTACGATACCGTGCAGGCAAAAGCGCCGGGGGCCTATGCCATCCTGGAGCACCTGTCGGAAAACAGCGAGGAAAAAGAGCTGGCCGCCTACGGCATGCTGTTCTGGGGCAATATGTCCTACAACTACCAGGAAGCGGCCATGGGCTATATCGGCAACTCCAACCTGGAGTACGGACTTTATTCCGCGCGGGGCTGGGCGCAGCCGCACCTGATCACCTACATGGAAAGCCACGATGAAGAACGCATTGTATTCAAGAACATCAACTACGGCGCCTCCTCGGGCAATTACAATATCCGGGACACGGCCACGGCCCTGAAGCGGATGGAGCTGGCCGCCACCCTGTTCCTGGCCCAGCCCGGACCCAAGATGATCTGGCAGTTCGGTGAGCTGGGATACCATTTTCCGATCAATTACTGCGAGGACGGCACCATCAACAACGCCTGCCGCGTGGCGCCGAAGCCGATCCGCTGGGACTTCACCACCGATCCGCGCCGCAAATCGGTATACCATACGTACCGCCGCATGCTGCAGCTGCGCGCCCATCCTTCGTTCCGTAACGCTTTCCTGGCCGGCACCACTTCCCAGAGCCTGGCCGGTGCGGTGAAATGGCTCCAACTGAACACCGATTCTTCCCGCATGCTGGTGGTAGGCAACTTCGACGTGGTGCCCCAGACGGCCACGGTCACGTTCGCCCAGGCAGGCACCTGGTACGGGTACCTCGACAGCACCACCTTTACCGCCACGGGTTCGGCACAAAATATTATCTTACAACCGGGCGAATACCGGGTGTACCTGAACCGCAACGTGCACCAGCTGGCCAATACGCCGGTACGCAACGTTCCGGGCGGCGAGGCCGCGCTGCAGGCCAGCGCCTTTCCCAACCCGGTAGCTTCGTCCTGCACCATTGCCTTCACCCTGCCGCGCAGCGGAACGGTGCAGCTGGATCTGGTCGACAACAACGGGCGGGTGCTCCGCCAGCTGCAGTCCCGGTTCTACCCCAGGGGAACGCACCGGGCCGTTTTCTCCCGGAAAGAGCTGACTTTGGTACCAGGCATCTATTTCATCCGGCTCCGCACAGGAGAACAAACCAAAACGATTTCGTTGATCTTTTAATTACCGAACCGTGCACAATAGATTAAAGAACGCCGCCATAGAAAAGAGCAGCCACCGGGATTACTTCAACATCGCCGTATCCGTGGACTGTGTCCTTTTCGGCTATGAGGAAAAGCAGCTGAAAGTATTGCTGATCAAATCCGACCTGGAGGAGTTTGAAGGCCAGTGGTCGCTGCTCGGCGACCTGGTAGGGCCCGAGGAAGACCTGGAGGCCGCTCCGTACCGGGTGCTGAAAGCCCGTACCGGCCTGGACGACGTGTACCTGGAGCAGGTGCATACGTTCGGGAGCCTGAACCGTCACCCCTCCGGCCGGGTAATCACCACGGCCTATTATTCCCTCGTCAACATCCGCAGCCACAAGCTGCGGCTCACGGCCAACGAGCTGCACTGGCACAACCTGCAGGACGTCACCCACCTGGCCTTTGACCATAAAATGATCCTGCAGACCTGCCTCAAGCGCCTGCGCGAAAAGGTGATGGAGCAGCCCGTGATCTTCAACCTGCTTCCGGAAAAGTTCTCGCTGCGCGAACTGCAGGACCTCTACGAAGCGATCCTGGGCGTGGAGCTCGACCGCCGCAATTTCCGCAAGCGCATCAACCTGAAAAACTGGCTGGTGGATCTCAATGAAATGGAGGAGAACGTGCCGCACCGCCCGGGCAAGCTGTATAAGCTGAAGCCCGCTCCGAAAGACGGGAAAGCCGCGCCGGACAAAAGAAGCAGCCTTCTCGTCTGAAATCGATTTAGCAAGAAAAAATTTTGGGGATTCTAAAAAAAGGCTAAAATTGTGTCCCCAATACACATTGTTCGCATAGCCTCATGTGTTTTTCAAAAACACATTTTTTTATCCCTGGGCGGCAATGTGTCCTTGGTACATTAAACATCTAAAACGTCAATTGCTTGCTATGAGTTTGAGCAACCTGTTCCGTGCATGCTTTCTGCCTGCATTGTTCCTTCTTTTCCATCAGCAGGGCCTGGCCCAAACCCGACCGGTAAGCGGCCGGGTGACCGATTCCACGGGTACCGGCCTCTCCGGGGTGACGGTGACCGTTAAAGGCACCTCCACGGCTACCAATACCAATGCGGCCGGTGCCTTCTCCCTCACGGCGCCGGCTTCG
>DATAGL010000472.1:0-1922 GCA_036263755.1 Chitinophagaceae bacterium
GGCCCCGTAAGGCCGACTGTAACCCTTCTTCAACAGGCCAGGCCCGTAAGCCTGACTGTTTTCCCACCCAACCATACTACCAGCATTGACCCCGCCCACGGCGGGGTTCTTTTTTGCTTCCGTTCTGGTAAATTTCCGACACGACGATTTTCGTACATCTGCCCTTTCACTCCGTTTATCGCGGGGGGATACCGGCCCTTCATCCCGTGCCGGCCTGAATGCGGCGCCGGAGCCATTTTTACAGAAATAGCCCGCTATGAACAAGACCCTGCTGCTGCTGACCTTTCTGACCCTTTCCTTCCTGGGCCTTGCCCAGGCCCCGGCCAAAGGGGGGCTGACCGCTACCCTGCTGAATGACCAGAAAGCGCCCGTGGAAAACGCCACGGCTGAGCTGCTACGCGCTGCCGATTCCATCCTGGTAAAGACTGCCCTCAGCGACCGGACCGGTACCGTTAGTTTTGAGCACATCGCCTTCGGCCGCTACCGGCTGCGGCTGACCTCTGTGGGGCTGGCCCCTTACCTGTCGGACCCTTTTACACTTTCTGAAGAGCAGCCCCTGGTTACGCTGCCGTCCATTACCCTGACGGCCCAAGCGGCCGGCCAGCTGCAGGGCGTTACCGTTGTGGCCCGCAAGCCCTTTATCCAGAAACTTTCGGACCGCATCGTGGTGAATGTGGAGAACAGCATTGTTTCGGCCGGCTCGTCGGCCCTCGATATCCTGGAGCGCTCGCCCGGCGTGACCGTGGACCAGAACGATGTGATCGGCCTGCGCGGCCGGCAGGGTGTGACCATCTTTATTGACGGCAAGCCGACGCCAATGAGCGGGGCCGACCTCGCCAACTACCTGCGCGGGCTGCCGGCGGGCGCCATCGAGCGGATCGATATCATCACCAACCCTTCTGCGAAATACGACGCGGCCGGTAATTCGGGCATCATCGACATCCGCATGAAAAAAGACCAGCGGCTGGGGTCCAACGGCACGCTCAGCGCCGGCTTCGGCCAGGGCGCCTATCCGAAGGCCAATGCCGGCACCACCTTCAATTACCGGAACAAAAAGGTCAACCTCTTCGGCAACTACAATTACAGCTACCGGAAGAACTTCGGCAACCTGATCCTCAACCGCAACTTTTACGAGGACGGGGTTTTTGTAGGATCCGATGACAAGGATAACTTTTCCACGGCACCGTTCTATTCGAATACGGTACGGGTGGGTGCGGATTTCTTTGCCGGTAAAAAAACCATCCTGGGAGTAGTGGTGAACAGTTCCTTCAACCGGTTCAGCCGGCGCAACCAGAACCGCTCGGTCGTTAACGACGAGTACAATCACCCCGCTTTCCGCTTTGCCTCGCTGGGCACGAACAAAGACCGGTTTTCCAATACAGTGGCCAACCTGAACGGGAAGCACACCTTCGACAGTACCGGCCGCGAACTGACTGCCGACATCGATTACGGTACCTTCCGCTCTTCTTCGCTGACACGCACCGCCACCCAGTTCTTTAACCTCGACGGCACCTCCAAATCCGTTGACGACATCCTGGACGGCGACCAGCAGGGGCGACTGCACTTCACTACTGCCAAAGCCGATTATGTGCACCCGTTCACCGGCGGAAAATGGGAAGCCGGCTTCAAAACCTCCTTCGTATCGTCGGATAACGACGCCCAATTCTGGAACGTTTTCACCTCCGGATCGGTAGTGGATGCCGGCAAGACGAACCGCTTTTATTACAAGGAAAACAACAATGCCGCTTATGCCAACTTCAGCCGCACGTACAAAAAGTTCGACTTCCAGCTGGGCCTGCGGGCGGAGCAGACGAACGTGGACACCCGGCAGGTGAAAGGCGACGTACGGTGGGACTCCGGCTACCTGCAATGGTTTCCCAGCGCCTTCTTCAACTATAAGCCCAAGGAGGAAACCACCTTCG
>DATAGL010000473.1:0-2794 GCA_036263755.1 Chitinophagaceae bacterium
CCAGGAATACCGGATGTTCCATTTCCCGCAATGACCCAGGTCGGAGTACAGCGCCTCGGCGCCGGTCGTACAAAGGAACACTCCGCCCAGGATGAAAAAGCCGTCGGGGTAGGCCGCCAGCAACCGGATCCCGTACCAGGGATTGAAGGCCCGGAACACCTGCCAGTCGTCTGCAAAATGAACGATGCCCAGCACCGCCAGCATCACGAACCAGGCAGTCATGACGGGACCGAAGAACCGGCCGATCAGGGCGGTGCCGAACTGCTGGATAAAAAACAGGACCGCCAGGATGGCGGTTACGATACCGACAACCGTTGACTGGCTGATGGTGCCGATGGCCGGGATGACCTTCAGGCCCTCGATGGCGGAAGTCACGGTGATGGGCGGTGTGATCATGCCGTCGGCCAGCAGGGCCGCCCCTCCGATCATGGCAGGAACGACGAGCCACTTGCGGCGCCGCCGTACCAGGGCGAAGAGCGAAAAAATGCCGCCCTCCCCCTTGTTGTCCGCCCGGAGGGTAAGGAGCACATACTTGATGGTGGTTTGCAGGGTAAGGGTCCAGATGATCAGCGATAAGGCACCGGTGATCAGTTCTTCGGTGATTACCTGGTCCTTGGTGATGGCATTCAGAACATAGAGCGGGGACGTGCCGATGTCGCCGTAGATAATGCCCAGGGCAACCAGCAGGCCGGCTACGGATACTTTGCGGGGAACAGACATATCAAAAAATTCAGGGTATCAAAAGTAGACGGCGGCTGTACAGGAGCTTCTTCTGCAGGGGAAACCTTTATAAAATCTTTATACCCTTTCCGGCGGGTGCCGGGCAAATTGTTTCATTTTTGCACCCTCACACGGACAATCATGAATAAGACCCGCACCGTCCGTCAATATGTTTTCTGCATCGTGACCATCCTGGCAACGTCCGGTTTTTGTTTTGCCTTTTCCGACCTGATGGGCTACCGGGTGATCGCCTTTCTCCTCCTTCTTGCCGTGTCTGTGCTGGCCATTACTTTTGAAATTTTACCGGTACTGCTGTCCGCCGCCCTGAGTGCTTTTATCTGGGATTTCTTTTTTATACCGCCCCGTTTCACGCTGCAGGTGCACAACACCGAAGACGCCATCCTGCTGGGTATGTATTTTATCATTGCCATGATCAACGGGGTACTCACGTATAAAATCAGACAGGTGGAAAAATCCGCCCGGCTGAAGGAGGAGCGGGCCAACAGCGTAAAGCTGTACAACACCATTCTCAACTCGCTTTCCCATGAGCTGCGCACACCCATCGCGGCTATAATTGGTGCAACGGACAACCTGCAATGGAACGGAAACCTGACGGCCGTGCAGAAAGACCAGCTCGTGCAGGAAATCTCAAAGGCATCTTTACGTCTCAACCAGCAGGTGGAGAACCTGCTCAATATCTCCCGTCTGGAATCAGGACATATCCAGCCGAAAAGCGACTGGTGCGATGTAGTGGAACTGGTGCATGATGTGGTGAAAAGAGTAGAGGAAAGCAATCCGGACAGAAAGGTGAATATCAGCATGCACCCCGGATTTCCCCTCTGCCTGCTCGATAAGGGCATGCTCGACCAGGTACTGTACAACCTCCTGAACAACGCCGCGCTCCACACGAAGCCGGAGAGCCGCATTGATATTACCGGGGCCTGCCGGGTGGACCTTCTGGAGTTCATCATTGAGGATTCCGGGGACGGCTTCCCGCCGGAAGAGATCAGGGATGTTTTTCAGAAATTCTCGCGCGAACAGGGACCCCGCAGCAGCGGTGCCGGGCTGGGCCTGTCCATCGTCAGCGGGTTTACCGAAGCCCTGGGCGGTGAAGTCACCGTGAAAAACCGTCCCGCCGGCGGAGCCGCTTTTACCATAACCCTTCCGGTACGCACCAGTTATATCCGAACCGTACATGAATAAAGCAGAGATCCTGATCATTGACGATGAGCCGCAGATCCGCAGGCTTCTGGAGATTACCCTGCAGAGCCAGGGCTATGCCGTAAAGGAGGCAGTGAACGGACGCGAAGGACTCATCATGGCCGGCAACCACCCGCCGGACCTCATCCTGCTGGACCTTGGCCTGCCCGATGAAAGCGGCCATGTCGTGCTGCAGAAACTGAGGAAGTGGTACACGCATCCCATCATCATTCTCTCCGTCCAGAAAAACGAAGAGAGCATTATCCGGGCGCTGGACAACGGGGCCAACGATTACCTGTCGAAGCCGTTCCGCACGGGCGAGCTGCTGGCGCGCATGCGCGCGGTGCTGCGTTCCTCCTTTTCGGAAGACGCCGGCAGCAGCCGGCAGTTCGGCCGGCTGGCCGTAGACCTGGATGCCCGCAGGGTGCAGAAAGACGGGGAGGAGGTGAAGCTGACCGCCACCGAATTCAACCTGTTGTCCTTGCTGGTGCGCAACGAAGGAAAAGTGCTGACCCACCAGTTCCTCCTGCGGTCCATCTGGGGACCGGGCTACATCCACCAGTCGCAATACCTGCGGGTCTTTATCGCCCAGATCCGCAAGAAGATCGAAGAGGACCCGAACCGGCCCGAATATTTACTCACCGAGTCCGGCGTGGGTTACCGGTTCCTGGCGGCTGATAGGTAGCAGAAAGGTACCCTGCCGGCAATGGCTGCATAAAACCCCCGGGGCAGGAGCTCCATCCGCTGAAATGCCGTAATTTGAAAAGGTCCTTTTTTCAGTACGTTAACCCTTCCGCCATATGCTGTATGCCGCTTCTTCCCCCACTGCCCGGCTGAACCGCCGGGTCCCGGCCCTGTTTCTTTGTTTTTTCCT
>DATAGL010000474.1:0-1664 GCA_036263755.1 Chitinophagaceae bacterium
CTGGCCATTTACCATTTTTCCATTAACCTGAAAACGTAACGCCATGCGCCGGAATACTTCCGAAGCAGCTGTAGGCAGCGTGATGGTTCTTTTTACAGCTTTACTGAACGCTATCGTTCTGAAAGAAGCATACCTCGTCAGTACCCGCTGGGCGGGACTCCTGGTCATCACCCTGCCACTGTTTGCCTCAGTCCTTTGGTCCACCCGCCGGAAAAAATTCCGGAACAGACCTTTTTAACGGGTAAAAAATACTTGGAACATGAACCTGCTTTCTGTATTCCTGATCACCGGTTGCGTGCTCCTGCTGTGGCTGAACTTCCGTGTGCGCAGGAGGCAGACAGGGGAAGTGGCGCGCAACCGGCTGCGCCGCTTCAGCCGGCTCGGATCCCGGCACGGTCTCAATTTTACGGCACAGGAAGTGCTGCCCCGGGCCATCATCGGGGTGGATGGCCCGCGCCGGAAGCTGCTGATTTTCCGGGAGCATGCCTTGCGTGCTGATACCGTTGAACTGATCGACCTGCAGGAGGTGAAACACTGTGTGGTGGAAACCCGCCGGTCGGGCAGGGATGCGCGGCAGCAGGATATCCTGCTGCGGTTTGAAGGCAGCAAAAAGGTGCTGGCGGTCGTCCTCTTCTGCAGCACCCGCCCGGATCATGCAACCGCGCACAGATGGCCCGGGCAACGGGCGCGGAACTGGGCACAGGTGATCCGGAAGATGCTGCCCGGCGGAGAAAAAGGCATCCGGGAAGGAAAAGGCGACCGGAATGTTCCACCTCCTTCGGAACCTGCCTAGCAATGCGGGCAACAAAAGAATGTACCTTCTTTCCAATCGCTCCCGGCTGGGTACATGCTTAAACATTGGGGATTTTGGGAGTAGACTGCAATAAGGTTTATGCAGCAGCATCAGAAAAAAATAAGCCCCGGAGTAAGTGTACTCCGGGGCTTATTTAGGGTGGTGGTGTGGGCCGGGATCGAACCGGCGACACAAGGATTTTCAGTCCTTTGCTCTACCGACTGAGCTACCGCACCATCCTTTGATCAGCCGTTTTTAGCTGAACGGGCAGCAAAAATAAGGATTTTTGATAAACCCTGTTGATAAGCTGTGCATTTTTTTTGGCACCGGGGAAGTTGCCTTCCATCCTAAAATAGATGAGAAATTACTTGCATATAAAAATTCTTATCTATAATTTTTTATTGCCAAACCAAACACTGCTATATGGATGAAGCGTTATTCCAGGAAGGCATCGCGTATGCCGAAAGAAACCTGCTGGGTGCCAAAGGACATTCTTACCTCGACCGGCGACTGATCGAGGAAAAATTCGACTTAGCCGGTAAAGAGGTCTTGGATTTCGGCTGCGGTATGGGTTTCAACTCCATTTGGCTGGCCAACCACATGGGTGCTCGTGTGGATGCTGTAGACCTCGATGAAAATCATATTGAAATCGCCAGGGAGCTGATGCGCCGGCACGGCAGAAAACCGGTTCAGTTTAGCACGCGCAATATCATTACCCACCCCATAAATAAAAAGTATGACTGCATTATGCTCAACGATGTGATTGAACATATCGTGCCCGATTGTATTGCAGCTATACTGGACGCACTCATTACCCGGAACCTGAAGGAAGGCGGGGTTATCTTTTTCAGTTATCCACCCTGGGAAGGTC
>DATAGL010000475.1:0-3622 GCA_036263755.1 Chitinophagaceae bacterium
CAGGGCTTTCCGTACCGGGCAGTCGCGTTTTTCGCCTGCCGCTTCCTGTGTTTTTTTCATTTTAAGAAAATGTTGATCGTTGATGCTCAGCAAATCTTACAAAGGTGTGGGTACCCGACAAAGATGTAGGTACTTGTCAAAAGTATAGAATCGGGAGAAGTTTGCTCCATCAAATCCTTTTCTAAAACGATCAACATGAAAAAAGTATTGGTTACCGGTGCTACCGGCGCCCAGGGAGGGGCAGTGGCTGCTGCCCTGCAGGCACAGGGCTTTTCTGTAAGGGGCTATGCCCGTCAAACCCAGCACCTTCCGGCCGGAGTGGAGCCGTTTGCCGGCGATCTTTCCGACAGCGGGCGCCTGCGCCAGGCCCTGGAAGGAGCCGAACTGCTGTCGCTAACCCTGCCGCTGGAATTCGACCGGGAGCGGCTGCTCGCTTATGCCCGCAACGTGGCGGAAGCCGTACAGGGATCGGGCATCCGGCACATGGTATACAACACAAGCTCCCCGGTGCCCGACGGGCGTACCGGTAAAAAAAGCTTCGACCTGAAACAGGAGGTGGAAGCCCTGTTTGATGCGGCCGGCCTTTCGTATGTGGCCCTGCATCCCACGATTTACCTCGACAACCTGTCGGCGCCCTGGTCGCTGCCGCTGATCGGGGAGCAGGGTCTGCTTCCATACCCCGTGGCCGCTGCCCAGCCGGTGTCCTGGCTGAGCCTCGGTAACCTGGCCCGGTTCACGGTGGCCGCACTGGAGCAGCCGGCCCTCGCCGGCGGCAAATTCGCCATCGGAGGTCCCCGGCAGCTTACGGGTACGCAGATCGCTGCTGCCCTGGGCAGCCACCTCGGAAAGGGTGTCCAGTACCTGGCCGTGGCCCCGGCAGCCTTCGAGCAGCAGCTGGCCCCGCAAATGGGACCGGATCTGGCCCGGGAGATCGCCGACTTCTATCGTTTTGCCGAAGAGCAGGGCCGCTGGCTCCGCGTACCTGAAGGCGAAACGGCCAGCCTGGGCGGAGTTCCCGTATTCCTGCAATCGCTCGGGGAGTGGATTGCTTCCGTTTTCCGGGAAGTTCCGGTGACGGAAGCAGCCCGGGCCTGAATCCTGGTACCGAACGGCTTCGCAGTTGCTGCGAAGCCGTTCTTCTTTACGGCAAGTATGAGGCTGCAGGTACACCCGGAAATTGCTATCTTGGACGTCCCTTAACCTGAATCGAGATGGTAGTATCCGATGATGTGCTTATTACACAGATCGTCGATGCCCAGCCGGAAGCCGTCCTGTGGTTCAAACCTGTGTGGGAGCTGGACAGCAGCGGCGAGGCCGTGATCACTGATTTTGAAGTACGCTACTGCAACCATGCAGCCGGAAGAATGCTCTATGCCTCCCGGGAAAAAGTAATCGGCCAGCGGATCCATGCCACCGGCCTGGTGGATGACGCCTCCAAGCACCTTGTTTTCAGCCAATGCCTGCAGGTATGGAATACCGGCGAACAACTGAGCTATACCTACCACAACCAGCACCTGGGCGCTTATTTCCACGTCATGCGCAGCCGCATCAAGGACGGCATCTTCAGTGTCACCCGCGATATCTCCGAAGCCGTACGTTCGGGCGAACAGCTGGAGCAGCAGGCCGCTTTGCTGAACAGCATCCTCGATGCCTCGGTGCAGGCCCTCATGGCCCTGGAAGCCGTGCGCGATGAGACCGGTACCATCTGGGATTTCCGCTTCCTCAAAGTCAACCCTTCCTTCGCACGGCTGATGAACACTTCCGAAGCCGCCCTGCAGCAGCATACCTTCCGCTCCTTCTTTCCTGCGGTAGCCGGCTCCGGCCTGTTTGAGCTGAACTGCAGGGTGATTGAATCGGCTACGCCGGTGCGGCGCGAGATCCTCATCGGGGAAGAAAGCAACGGCACCTGGTACGACATCTCCATGTCCCCTCTGGGCGGCAACGGGCTGGTGGTATCCTTTACCGACATTACGGAAATCAAGCAGGACAAGCAGGCCATCCGCGCTTCCGCCGAATACCTGCAAACGGTGATCGACTCTTCCCAGACCGGCATTACGCTCATCACGCCCGAACGCGACGCCTCCGGCACCATAACCGATTTCCGCTACCGCGCGGTCAACAGCACGTTTTCCAGGTTTGTAGGCGCCACACCGGCACAGATGGCCGGCCGGCTGCTGAGCGAGTGGTTTCCCCAGTACAAGGCCCAGGGCACGCTTGACCGGTATTGCTCCATCTTTGAATCGGGTACTTCCCAGCGCTTCGACCTGCACTATACCAACGGGGGCCATGACCTTTGGATGGATGTGCTGGCCACCCGCCAGGGCAATGAGATCTTAGTGACCTGGCACGATTACACGCCGCTGAAAAAAGCGCAGCTGGAGGGTGAGGCCCTGGTGGCCGAACTGAAACGCTCCAATACCAGCCTGGAGGAGTTTGCCTATGCCGCCTCGCACGATCTGCAGGAGCCCCTGCGCAAGATTCAGTTTTTCTGCGACCGCCTGCGCTCGCAGTATGAGCCCCATTACGATGCGGAAGGACTGGCCCTGTTTGGCCGTATGGATGCGGCCGCTCAGCGTATGCGCAACCTGATTGAAGACCTGCTTTCCTTTTCGAAGATCAGCTCTCTCCCCCGCAGGCAGGAACCGGTACAGCTGGAAAAGGTGATGGAAGAGGTGGTCGGCGACCTGGAAGCCACGATCCAGGAAAAAGGCGCCCTGATCCACAGAGAACCGCTGCCGGAAGTAACGGGTGACCGGGGCCAGCTGCACCAGTTGTTCCAGAACCTGCTGAGCAATGCCCTGAAGTATGCGCGAAAGGAAGTGACACCCGAAGTTTCGGTCCGGTGCCGGAAACTGGCCGGTGGTACCGCGGAAGCGCCCGGCCCCGCCCCGGAATATTTCCGGATCGACATCCAGGACAACGGGATCGGGTTCGAACAGGAAGAAGCCGAGCGGATCTTCCAGGTTTTCCAGCGCCTGCACGGCCGTACCGAATATTCGGGCACGGGGGTGGGACTGGCCATTGCCCGAAAGGTAGCAGAGAACCATAACGGGCTGATCCGGGCTGAGGGCCGGCCGGGTGCCGGCGCCGTGTTCACGGTATGGCTACCGGTAACTGGCGGGGAGCCTACGCGCCAGCCTTAGGCAACAAATCTTTTCCCGCCTGAAGTACTCCCACCGTCACCAGCAGCTGGCCCAGGTGCCGCATGGTATGTTCCGCTGCATGCACCAGCAGCCCCAGTACCGTAGAGGGCAATCCTGCACGCCCGACGGGCCGGAACTGCGTAATTTCCTCCACGGGTGTGCCTTCCAGTTGCTGAAGGGCCCTGTCTACCTGTTCCGCAAACAGCCGTACCAGTTCCCTGGCGGTAGTACCCTGCGCCGGCGGACTTCCTTCTGCCCGCAGGGCGAGCAGCTGTGTATCAGTCAGGCTTTCGTTACGGGCATATGTAAAGAGCCGGTCGAGTACGCCAGTCAGGTGCTGCAGGTGGAAACCCGGAGCAGCCAGTCCGGCCGGCCGTTCCCACAGGAATTTATCATTGAAATCCTGCAGCAGTTCCGTGACTTCCTCCCGTGCCTGCAGCAACGCATGGGCTACGGGCTGCAGCAACGGGTCGGTGCCG
>DATAGL010000476.1:0-1879 GCA_036263755.1 Chitinophagaceae bacterium
TTCCGTAGACATGGCCATTTCCCGGATAGCGGCCCATCACATATCGGTACAGCCGGAAACGGACCGGGTGCGGATCATTGGCGCGCATGTGCGGCCCTATGGCCTGGCCCGCCTGACCCCAACGCCGGTGCGTACCCTGCCCTGGCTGATCCACCCGGCCGAATTGTTCGGGCCAACCGCCCACGCCTTCCGGCAGAAGATGGAAGGCTGCAGCGACCCGGAGCAGATGTTCGACGAGGTGGAAAAAACATTCCTGGACGCTGTGCTGGTGCGGGACCTGTCCCTGATCACCAGGGCGGTGGAACGGATTGAGCACTGTGCGGGAAACATTTCCCTGGCTGCCTTATCGGAACAGCTGGCCGTTTCGGACCGGACGCTCCGGAATCATTTTTACGACCAGGTGGGTTGTGCTCCCAAAGAATACATCCGGCTGGTGAAATTAAAACAGGCGGCCCGCCAGATGAAGCACTCGGAAGATTCCCTGACCGAAATTGCCTATGACAATGCCTATTTTGACCAGGCTCATTTTATCCACGAAGTAAAGCAGGTTACGGGCCGGTCGCCCAACGCGCTCCGGAAAGAAATGCCCCGTTTCCGTTTTTTACAATTCTAGGCTCCTGCACCATCGTTCCTTTGTTCGCCTAAACAAAAAACATGAAACGCAGCACCCTGGTAAAAATTCATGTGACCGCCACGGTGGTCGCCACCCTGACCATTGCTTTTTTCTTTACCTCCTCCCTGGCCGCAGAGATCAACGGCAGCCCCCTCCTCATCCGGAAAGTAAAAGAAGTCATTTTGTTTTCCCTGACCCTGCTGCTGCTGGCCATGCCCGCCCTCGGAATCACCGGGAACAAGCTGGCCGGCAACTCGCAACATCCAACCGTTCTGGCAAAGCGGAAGCGGATGCGTTTTGTGCTGGGAAACGGGATGATCCTCATCACTCTGGCCTGTTTTCTTTACTACCGGGCACACCATCATCCTTTAGACCACATCTTTCTCGGGGCGCAAGTTGCGGAGCTTATTTTGGGCCTGGCGAACCTCACCTTGCTGGGCCTGAACATCCGGAGCGGCTTTCAGTTATCCGGAAGATGGAAGAAAAGGGGCCCCCTGCGGGCGGGCCGTTGATCATAAGGAGTGTACCCATCCGGACAGGAAAAACCGGGAACGAATGGCCGGGTTCCGGAAGGCAGGGAGGAACAGGCGCAGTGCCGGGTCTTTGCAGGAAAAGCGCATTTGTGCTACATTGCGATGGAGTGCATGAACCGGTGGGCTGCGGTTTAGGAGAATGTACATCCCGGTGCCGTTTCTTTGGCGGGCACTCCCCGCCGCCTGCCTTAAATACTTCCTGTAGCAATGAAAAGAACAGCCCTGGTTGCTTTTGTTTTCCTCACCTTTTCGGCAATGACGGCCGGACAGAAGACCGGCCAAAAGGTGTTCACGTCCGACATCGACCACTTCTGGACCGCCTACGACCGTTGCCAAACGACGACAGACAGCCTGCAGCAGCTGCACTATATCCAAAGCCTGTATATCGACAAGGGAACCGAAGGATTGAAAGCGTTCATGAAGGCCCGGGACTACACTGCAGAGCGCTATGTAAGCCTGATCCGTAAATACCCGAAGTTCTGGAACTCCATCCGGGCCAATACGCTGTCGGTAAAGTCCAGGAGCGGGGAGATCGAGCAGAGCATCCGTAAATTAAAGGTGTTGTATCCCGGCCTCCGGGAAGCAAGGATGTATTTCACGATTGGCGGGCTGCGGTCGGGTGGAACTACGATGAATGACCTGGTGCTGGTGGGTGCGGAAATAGCCACGGGAAACGCCTCCACGGATGTATCGGAGTTCCCGGACAAATGGCTGGAAGGCGTTTTCAAAAGCC
>DATAGL010000477.1:0-3081 GCA_036263755.1 Chitinophagaceae bacterium
ATACCGGTAGTTGACCAGGTAGGAGCCGCCGTACTTCCTGGAAAACGGTCCTTCCGCTGCCAGGTTCAGTCCCAGGACGCCGGCCTGCACCGTATACTCGCGCCGCTCATTATTTCCCTTGCGCAGCCGCAGGTCAAACACTCCGCTGAGCGCATTCCCGTATTCGGCAGCAAAGGCACCGGTGAGAAAATCGGAATTGGACAGGAGCTGCGCACTGAGGATGGAAATACCGCCGCCCGAAGAGGCAGTGGAGGCGAAATGGTTGGGATTCGGGATGTCCACCCCTTCCATGCGCCAGAGTAATCCATTGGGTGCGTTGCCCCGGATCACAATATGGTTGTTGCCGTCATCGGCTGCCATTACTCCGGGAAATGCCATCGCCATGCGGGCAGGATCATTGACGGCCGCCGCGTACCGTGCCGTTTCCTCCACGGTGAACGCCCTTGCGCTCACCAGGCTCATTTCGTTGATCGGGCGGTTCTTGCGGGAATTGCTTTTCACCACTACTTCCGAGCCGGTAACGATGCTCGGTTCCATGGAAACCGTGAGCACCGTTTCCTTACCCGACCAGACGGCCACTTCCGGCAGTTGTACGGAGCGCATACCGGCATGCGTCACCTGGAGCGTGTATTTTCCCACCGGAACATTCCGCAGGCGGAACGAGCCGTCTTTACCGGTAAGGGTGGTGAAGGAAGTGCCGGCGAGCTGCACCGTTGCACCCGCTACCGGTGTGCCCAGCGCCGGGTCTACTACCTGGCCGCGCAATTGCTGCACCAGGTGCCGGCTTGCAGGTATGTCAAGAGAATCCGCCTGCTGCGCATAGGCCTGGGCGTAAGAAAGAATGGCAACGGCGAGCCATAAGAGGACGAGCCAGCATTGTCGCTGCCGCTCAGTCAGGCCGGCTTTACGGGTGGAAAAAGTAAAAGAGCGGTTTGTTGGGGTGAGCAGTCTTGGTTTTGGTTGGGTCATTGCTTGCTTCTTTAAACAGACAACAACAAGCAGGCTTCCTACCCCTATGCCCTGTAGAAAAATTTTAAAAGAATGCGATACCTGCATTCCAGCCATACCAGCCCGTAACCTGCTTTGTAATGCTAAAGCGGTGCCGGCCTTCGTTCGGTACGGAGGAACGGAACCCGCGGCCGGCCACGATCGGTCCTTCTGTGTAGAATGCGGATATTGCGGGCCCGCCGAACAGGGTAACCCATTTGCCCAGCTTCAGGTTCAGGTGCAGCTGCCCGCGGTTCAGCAGGTTGAACTGGTTCCATTCTCCGAAGTACAGGTATTGGGTAGACAGCTCCGGATTGATGGAGAGCCACCGGGCGAGGCGCACTTCTTTGCCCAGCCCATAGCCGAACGAAACCAGCCGGGCCGTATCACTGGTATGGTAGCCGCCCAGCAGGATGCTGTACAGCTTCGAATTCCCGGTTTTAAAGGCCCCGTTCACATTCATCAGCTCATTGCTGTAGAAGGCTAGTTTGTGATAGCCCTTGAATACGATATTGACAAGGCCGATGCTGTAGCCATCGGAAGAATCCGAAATGTTGATGAGTCCGATCTGCATGCCCCGGAGCCGGCGTGCGTAATTGAATACACCACTCACCTGCATACCCTGAACGGTGCCGCTGCTTATATTGGCGACACCTGCCCATTGGTTGCCGGTGACACTCCGCCGCGCATAGTTGGCTACACCGGCCAGCTGTAAACCCCACACCGAATCACCCACGTGGTTGTAAACGCCACCGATCTGCCAGCCCCGGTAGGGCTTGCCTACCATGTTGTAGATACCGCCGACCTGCAGCCCGCTGGCACTGCCCAGCACAGTATTGGTTAAACCACCTACCTGCAATCCCTGCATCCGGCCGCCCACCAGGTTGAACAGACCGGCCGCCTGGAACCAGCGCGCGTCTTTTTTGATGATGTTAAACAAGCCGCCGACCTCTCCGCCGTTCAGTCCACCGGAATACCCGCCCAGCAGGTTGAGGGAAACCGTATTGATCACCTGTCCGCTCATCTTTCCATGTGTGCTCAGACCGGGCGTGATCGATACCTGGAATGGCCGCTCCGTAAAGAATTTGTTCATGTTCAGGCTGCGCACCATCTGCCGGGAGGAAAGCAGGAAGCGGGCCAGGCCGATGGCTTCCACATTATCGGTATCCGAAGCGGCAGTCCTGCTTACTGCCGTATTACGGCCGGTATTCCGCAGGGAGTCGGGCACGAAGTAATCGTCGGGGCTGACCGTCACCCATTCATCCATCACCGGCATGATGGTGATGGTAAGCTGCTGGTCGTACCGTGGCTCGATGACCACCGTGGTATCCTGGTAAAATTCCTTGCTGACGGTAAGGGCTGCCGTGGTCACTTTACTTTTCATGCGCAGCCGGAAAAAGCCGGCCGTATCGGTCATCGCCGAAAGCAGGAGCCGCTTTTCGTAAATGCTGGCGTTGTAGATCCGCTCTCCGGTGGCGTCATCCAGCACATAGCCGCTGACGGTGTAAATGCGATTATTGGTTTCCGCTTTCTTCGTGACCAGGGTCAGCTGCACCGGCAGGCGGCGGATGATGATATAATTACCGGTTTCCCGGAATTCGTAGTGGTCGGGAAAAAGGATGTCCAGCACCTGGCGAACGGTCCGTCCGCCCGACTGAAGCGTGACGAGGCTGTCGCGCCGGATAATGTTGGAATTGTAGGAAAAGTAAAAGTTACCCCGGTTGCTCAGGATCTCCAGCACCTGGTCGAGGGGCTGGTTCCGCACGTCTACCGGAACCACCTTGGAGAGGTGCCCCTGCGCTTTTGCTGCTGCGGGGAAAAAGAGTACAAGGAACAGCGTTCTGCAAAGGATACGCTGCAGGCGTTGCGTCATTTTGGTTGCTCGTTAATGTAAAACAATGGTAGACCCGTCCCGCTCCACCCGGATGTCGAACGTCTGGCTGATCACATCGAGGATCGCTTCCAGGGATTCGTCCTGGAAAGTCGCGGTCAGCGGCAGGCTGCGCAGGGCAGGCCGGCTGATGCGGATATCGGAACCGTACGCTTCATTCAGCACAGCCACCAGTTTCCAGAGCGGAGTGCGGTCGCATACGA
>DATAGL010000478.1:0-4838 GCA_036263755.1 Chitinophagaceae bacterium
CTGGACGATGTGCTGCGGTTGGAGGAAATCGGCTGTAAAGGCGTGATAATCGGAAAAGCTATTTATGAAGGCCGGATCCCGCTGAAAGAACTGACTGCCCGGTTTACCTGAGAAAAGGAAAGGGTATGATCAGCCCGGCCGTCACATAAGCCGGAAATAAAAAGAAAATTATATATCAAGTATCGAATCCATGAATACTTCAACGCTGGCCAAACGCATCATTCCCTGTCTCGATATAAAAGAAGGACGTACCGTTAAGGGCATCAATTTTGAAAACCTGCGGGATGCGGGTGATCCGGTGGAACTGGGGGCAGAGTATGCGCGCCAGGGTGCCGATGAGCTGGTGTTCCTGGATATTACCGCCACCGTGGAGAAACGGAAAACCCTGGCCGAACTGGTCAAACGCATTGCCCGGCACATCAACATTCCGTTCACCGTGGGCGGAGGCATCCGTAGTGTGGAAGATGTTTCGGTGCTGCTCAACTCGGGTGCCGATAAAGTTTCGATCAACACGGCGGCGTATAAAGACCCGCAACTCATCTCCGATATTGCACGCGCAGCCGGCAGCCAGTGCGTGGTGCTGGCCATCGATACCCGCCAGGAGGAAGACGGGGAATGGTATGTTTACCTGAACGGAGGCCGCACAAAAACGGAAACCCGCTGCTTGGACTGGGCCCAGGAAGCGGTGGAACGGGGGGCGGGCGAAATCCTGCTGACTTCCATGAACCATGACGGCACTAAGGCCGGCTTTGCCCTGGACATTACGGCTGCGCTTTCAGCAGCCCTCCCAATACCGGTCATCGCTTCAGGCGGTGGCGGCAACCTGCAGCATTTCGAGGATGTATTCCGCCAGGCCGGCGCCGATGCCGCACTGGCGGCTTCCATCTTCCATTTCAAGGAAGTGGAGATACCCGTACTCAAAGGCTTCCTTCAAAAGCAGGGCATTGTGGTACGGCTGTAGTATTTTGCAGGAGGGAGGACCAGAGCCGTTTGGTCAGGGTATGCGTTGCAGCGTATAGTGTACGTGCATGGATGCAAAGTGCAAGTTGTCATGAGCTGGCCCGTTCGTCTGCAACAGGTAGTGGGTCAATAATAAACGTCAATCAAACCAAATGAACATCGATTTTGCCAAATACGCCGATGGCCTTGTGCCTGCTGTAGTTCAGGACTTTCATACCCAGAAAGTGCTGATGCTGGGCTTTATGAACGAGGAAGCGGTCCGGACCACGGAGGAAACCGGCCTCGTCACTTTTTTCAGCCGCTCCAAAGGCCGTTTATGGACGAAAGGGGAGGAAAGCGGGAACCACCTGCAGCTCCGGCAAATGCTGCTGGATTGCGACAAAGACACCCTGCTGATCAAGGCGGATCCGACCGGACCGGTATGTCATACCGGTGCAGACACCTGCTGGAGTGAGCGCAACCACCGGGATGATTTTTTATATTACCTGGAAGATATCATCCGCCTGCGCCGGCAGAGCTCTGACGATACATCCTATGTCAAACGGCTGTTCGAAAAGGGAATCAACAAAATTGCCCAGAAAGTGGGAGAGGAGGCGGTAGAAGTGGTGATTGAAGCCAAGGATGTTAATCAGGCGTTATTTTTAAACGAAGCAGCGGACCTTCTTTTTCATTATTTAATATTATTGCAGGCAAAAGAGTGCTCGCTGGCCGATGTGGTGCAGGTTCTGCAGCAAAGGCATCAATCTAAATAATATGAAAAACGTCTTGCTCTCCCTTTTACTGTTGCCTGTATTTTCACTGGCACAGAAATCCTTCACGGTTAGCGGCAAGCTGACCGGTCTGCCGGACAGCACTCCCGTCCGGATCATGTCTGTAAACGAGCAACGCCAGGTGATTGCATCGGGTTATTCCAAGAACGGCGCTTTCACCCTTACCGGACAGGTACCGGAGCCCGGCCTTTACTGGCTCATCCCCGGACAGGAGCAACAGGCACAGCATATCTTTCTGGAAAATACAGCCATTCAGGTGGAAGGGAACATGAAGGACCTGCGCCAGTTGCGGATCGAAGGTTCTGCCTCGCACCAGGATTTTGACCAGTTCCGCAGGATCTTTAACCCCATGGTAGGTGAGCTGAATGCGAAAGCTGCCCAGGCAGAAAAAGCAGACAGTGAAAAACAATACCGGATGTACATGAAGGAATATGATTCCATCAACAAGGCCATCCAGGTGGAGGTAAATCGTTTTGTCGCGGAAAAACCGGCTTCCTTCGTGACCCCCTTCCTGCTTTTTATCACCGCCGACCTGTTAAGTGATCCCGCTAAGCTGGATGAAAACTTCAAACGCCTGGATCCGCAGATCCATGCCTCCGGTATAGGCCAGGCCCTGGGCGAAAAAATAAAGAACGACATGATCGGCGCCGTAGGCACCGAAGCGCTGGAGTTTACCCAGAACGACCCCAAAGGGCAGCCCGTGGCCCTTTCTTCTTTCAAGGGAAAATATGTGCTGCTGGACTTCTGGGCGAGCTGGTGCAAGCCCTGCCGCGATGAGAACCCGAATGTGGTCAAGGCCTTCCGGAAGTTCAACACCAAAAACTTTACCGTGCTCGGCGTTTCGCTGGACCGGGAAAAGGATGCCTGGCTGCGGGCCATTGAAAAGGATGGGCTTGCCTGGACTCAAGTCAGCGACCTGCAATTCTGGGGGAACGAAGCGGCCCGTCTGTATAACGTTTCCGGCATTCCCCAAAACTTCCTGATCGACCCCAACGGTAAAATCATTGCCCGTAACCTCCGCGGAGAGGCACTGGAAGCTAAGCTCTGCGAACTGCTGGGCTGCGAGTAAGGTATTTGAACCGTATATCATTTCCTGCCGGTAAAGGGGCGGAGCACCACTAAGAAGCAAGACTTGCCGGTGGTGCCCCGCCCCTTGGCTTTATACCTTAGGGTAGCCGGTGCGCCCCCAGTGCTGCTATCAGTAGGGTTGGCTTTGGTCTTCTGGAGGCGCACAAGAAGCCAGCCGGTAAAAGGGAACCCTTTCTTTGCCTAATTAGACGGTACTTATTTATGGAACACGAAAGTGGAAGCAGCCAGCCTGAACGCAGGCTTTATAACTGTCCTATAGATATACACTTCGCCCCATTCTCAATTCCTAATTCCCAATTCCCGGACATACGTACCGTGGTATCAATTTTGTGCGGCATAAAGCATTCAACAAAAATTCGCATATGAACCGCGCATTAGCAGATAGACGGCAGGTAACTGCCACCGCAGAACGGGAATTCGGAAAAAATGTGTTTGCCGTGGCACCGGGCGTGTGGCGGATGAAGGACCTTTTCGTGAATGTATTCATCATCCAGGACCGCGAGGGACCCAACTGGATCCTGGTGGATGCCGGGCTCAAAACCTCGGCGCCGAAGATCCGGCAGATGGTATCGGACGTGCTGGGTGCCGGCGGCCGTCCGCTGGCAATTGTGATGACCCATGGTCATTTCGACCACCGGGGTTCCCTGCAGGAACTGGCCGAATCCTGGGGCGTGCCGGTTTACTGCCACCATATGGAGCGGCCGTACCTGACGGGAAAAGCTTCGTACCCCCCGCCGGACCCCACCGTGGGCGGAGGCATGATGGCTACCCTTTCGTTTATGTATCCGAAAGAACCGATCAATATTGAGGACCGGCTGAATGAGCTGCCGGAAGACGGCACCATTCCCGGAATGCAGGAGTGGAAATGGATCCACACCCCCGGCCATACGCCCGGTCATATCAGCCTGTTCCGCGAGCAGGACGGTGTGCTCATTGCCGGTGATGCGTTTGTGACCACCCAGCAGGAATCTGCGATGTCCGTAATGACCCAGAAGAAGATCGTATGCGGCCCGCCCAAATACTTTACACCGGACTGGGGAGCTGCGGCCCGTACCGTACGCGCACTCGCGGCCCTCGAGGCGAACGTCATTGCCACCGGACATGGTCAGTCCTTTTATGGAGATGAAGGCCGGAAGGCGCTGCATAAACTGTCCCGTGAATTCTGGAGCCAGGGTATCCCGGCGCAGGGACGGTATGTGAAAGAACCGGCATTGTTCAATGAGGATGGTCCTACCTACATTCCTGCTGCCCGTAATGCGCCGTTCATTGTAAGGGTGGTTGCAGCAACCGCTATGATCGCTGCCGGTATCTATCTCTGGCGCCGCCGGCAGAGAGGACTGGCCAAGACCCTGATTACAACATCGGCTTCGTTACTGACGGCGCCGGCAGCAGCAACGGCAGCCCCGGTTGCCGCACCCGCTGCAGCCGCTGCAGCGATGCCCGCTTAATGATTCATAGTTTCTATTATAAGACGAGGCCCCCGCTACCGGGGGCTTTTTTTATCAGGCTTATACCCTTTACCGGTATGCATCCCGGATGATGTACAGGAAATAGTTTGCCTGCCGCATTGGTCCAATAACCGGATAAGACTGCCCGGACCACCATACGGAAGGGTCTCCGTGCCGATTTCTGGCTTTTGTTCTGGAAGTTGGCTGATTCCTTCGGGAGCAGTGATACACTTTATAAAAGCTGCCGTTTGTACATCTGGATCGTATTTTCCAATCCGTAATAAAGGGCATCGGAAATAAGGGCATGGCCGATGCTTACTTCATCAAGTTGGGGGATCTGCTCGTTCAGGAATTTCAGGTTGTGGAGGTCCAGGTCATGACCGGCATTTAAACCGAGGCCCAGTTCTGTTGCCCGCCTTGCGGCCTCAGCATACGGTAAAACGGCCGCTTCCGCGCCGGCAGCGTACTCACGGGCATAGGCTTCGGTGTACAGCTCAATGCGGTCGGTTCCGGTTTCTGCTGCACCTTCTACCATGCGGATATCCGGATCAACGAAGAGGGAAACCCGGAT
>DATAGL010000479.1:0-1829 GCA_036263755.1 Chitinophagaceae bacterium
CGCACTTCCCAATACAACCAATACCACAATTACCACCAATACTACTAATCCCACTATCCCTACAATCGGTTTCCTTCCTTCGGAAACACCACCACAGGCACGTACTGCTTGGCGGCTTCAAAATCCATGGTAGCATAGGAGATGATCACCACCGTATCACCGGCCATACCGCGGCGGGCGGCAGGTCCGTTCAGGCAGCAAACGCCGGAGCCTCTTTTGCCTTTAATGAGGTAGGTTTCGATCCGCTCGCCATTGTTTACATTCACGATCTGTACTTTCTCATGTTCGATCATATTGGCGGCATCCATCAGGTCTTCATCCAAGGTAAGGCTGCCTACATAATGCAGGTTGGCCTCGGTTATAACGGCACGGTGAACCTTCGATTTCAATAGTTCAATTTGCATAGCGGGCACAAAGGTAGGGTATGTACGTGAAGGGTTTGTTAATTCAAAGGCAGGTTGTCGATGAGCCGCACCTGTTGAATCGAGGCGGCTACCAGCCCAACCAGCTTCCCGTTTGCACCTGCCGGCGGGGCCAGCGTGGCGGCATCGGCAATCGCTACATAATCGACGGCAAACCCTTCGGATTCCAGCATCCTGCGGCCATCGGCCTCCAGGGTATCGAGCGGCTCACTGCCTACCCGGCTTTTCAGGTGCTGCAACATTTGGTAAATACGCGGCGCTTTGGCCCGGGCCGGAGGCTCCAGGCGGAGGTTGCGGCTGCTCATGGCCAGCCCGTCGGCTTCCCGCAGGGTGGGCGCGATAGACAATGCTACCTGGTCATCCCGGCCCGTCAGTTCCAGCAGCCGGCGCACCACCATGCACTGCTGGTAATCTTTCTGTCCCAGGTATAAAGTATCCGGCTGTACGATGGATAAAAGGCGGTCCACCACTTCGCACACGCCCTGGAAATGCCCTGGCCGGTAGTGCCCTTCCAGGACGGATTCGATGGGCCCCAGGTCATAAGAAGGCTTGACGTAACCGGAAGGGTAGACCTCCGGCACCGTAGGCAGGAACAGCACCGGGCAGTTTACCCCGGTCAGTCGTTCAATGTCGGCCTCCACGGTAACCGGGTAAAGCCGGAAGTCATCGGGGTTGTTGAACTGGGTGGGGTTGACAAAGATGCTGCAAACGGTCAGGCTGTTTTCCAGTGCCGACTGGCTGATGAGAGAGAGGTGGCCTTCGTGCAGGGCACCCATGGTCGGCACGAAACCAATACGCGCGCCGGTTGCCTTCTGTTCTTCCAAAAAGAGCCGGACCGGCTCGGATTTTTTAAAAATGACCATGGTGACCGTAGGAAATAAGTAGTGGCGCAGCTTTTATAATAAATTGGTTACCTTTGCAAACCTTTTCACTAAAGCGTAAATCGGGTTACCAATGTCAGCAAAGAAAAGAATTTTATTCATTGCCAACGAAATGTCACCTTATCTGGAATTGACCGAGTTCTCAGAAATAGTGAACAAGCTGGCTATTAAATCCAACGATAACGGTTTCGAGGTTCGCTGCATCATGCCCCGCTTTGGCACCATCAACGAGCGTCGCCACCGGCTGCATGAGGTGGTTCGGCTTTCCGGTATCAACGTATCCATTGATAATGAAGACTTTCCCCTTCAGATCAAAGTAGCCTCCCTTCCCAATGCCCGCCTTCAGGTCTATTTCCTGGACAACGAAGACCTGTTCAAGCGCAAGCATGTATTCACCGACGATAACGATCAGTGGTTCGAAGATAACGGCCTCCGGTCGGTTTTTTTCTGCAAAGGAGCCCTGGAAACCGTAAAAAAATTCGGCTGGCCTCCGGACGTCATTCATTGCTCAGGCTGGATGACCGGG
>DATAGL010000480.1:0-4502 GCA_036263755.1 Chitinophagaceae bacterium
GCAGGAGTCGGGTATCCTGTCGATGGAGATCTACCGGTACCAGACCCGGCTGTTCATGATTATGGAGACTAAAGACGATTTTAGTTTTTCCGCCAAGGGACAGGCCGATGCCGCCAATCCCGAGGTACAGGCCTGGGAAACCCTGATGGATCAATACCAGCAGCGGCTGGAAGGTACGGCACCCGGAGAGAAATGGGTGCTGATGAATCAACTATTTAAATGGAACACAGATGGAACAGATTGATACGGTTCTGCGCCGAACCTATATGCGGATCCACCCGGGCGACAACGTACTGGTGGCCCTGCGCGACCTGCCGGCCGGCACTATAATTTCGGATGAACGGCAGTCGGTTACACTTACCGAGCTCATTCCTGCCAAGCACAAATGCTTTTTACAGGAGATGCAGCCGGGCGATGCCGTGATCATGTACGGGGTTACGGTAGGGAAGATGTTGCAGGGGGCAGCTGCAGGCAGCCGCATGACCACTAAAAATACCGGGCACGCTACAGAGCCTTATGCCTGGCGGGGCGGCAGGAAGCCCGGAGCGGCCGTGGACGCTTCCGCTTTTCTCCACCGTACATTCGACGGATACCGCCGGCCCGACGGCCGCGTGGGAACGGCCAATTACTGGCTGTTTATTCCTCTGGTATTCTGTGAGAACCGCAACCTGGATGTGATCCGGGAAGCCCTGCATGCCGAACTCGGGTATACCTTACCGGGAAAATACCGGTCTTTTACCCGCAGGCTGGTCGAAGCCTATAACCAGGGAGCCGACCTCCATACGATCGGGTTTGAGCCTTCAACGGAAACACCGGCACGCCGGGTATTCCCGAATATTGATGGTATCAAGTTTCTCAACCACAGCGGGGGCTGCGGCGGTACCCGGCAGGATGCCCAGACGCTGGGTGACCTGCTGGCGGCCTATGCCGATCATCCGAACGTAGGAGGGGTCACCGTGTTAAGCCTGGGCTGCCAGCACCTTCAGGGCGACATCTTCCGCGATGCGCTGCAGCGCCGGGCACCCGGCTTCAGCAAGCCCCTGCTCCTGTTCGAGCAGCAGGGGATGGGCAGCGAAGAGCAGCTTGTCAGTGAAGCCATCCGCCAGACCTTTACCGGTATGATCCAGCTGAACACCCTGCAGCGCGAGCCGGCCCCGCTCTCCGAACTCTGTATCGGTGTAAAATGCGGGGGCTCGGATGGCTTTTCCGGAATCTCGGCCAATCCGGCCGTAGGATACGCCTCCGACCTGCTGGTGGCCCTGGGCGGTAAAGTTTTGCTGGCCGAATTTCCCGAGCTCTGCGGAGCGGAGCAGGACCTGATCGACCGCTGCGTGCGGGAAGAAGACGCCCGGCGCTTTGTGGAGCTGATGACTACATACAACGCTGAAGCGGAGCGGGCGGGATCGGGCTTTCATATGAATCCTTCACCGGGTAATATCCGGGACGGACTGATCACCGATGCCATCAAGTCAACCGGCGCAGCCCGGAAAGGCGGCACTTCACCCGTAGTGGATGTGCTGGACTACACGGAGCCGGTCCGCCGGCCGGGCCTGAGCCTCGTCTGCACCCCGGGCAACGATGTGGAAGCCACCACCGGCAAGGCCGCATCCGGCGCCACGCTAATCCTGTTCACTACTGGGCTGGGTACACCCACCGGGAATCCCGTGGCGCCAACCATAAAAATTTCCACCAATTCAGACCTGGCCCGTCGGATGCCGGATATCATCGATATCGACACCGGTGCGATCATAACGGGTGAACGGTCGATTGAAGAAGTGGGAGCGGAAATCCTGAAATACTGTATAGAAGCCGCCAGCGGCAGGGTTACGCCCAAAGCCGTACTTCTTGGCCAGGATGATTTCATTCCCTGGAAAAGAGGGGTTTCCTTATAACGCACAAGCCAGCTTATGATTTTTAGCCTGAAGAATAAATCGGCCGTTATTACCGGGGGCGGCAGCGGCATCGGCCAGGCCGTAGCCCTGCTGTTTGCCCGCCAGGGAGCGGGGGTGCATGTGCTGGACCTGAACGAGGAGGCCGCGGCAGCCACCATTAAGACCATCACAGAAGAAGGCGGCACTGCACAATCCCATGTGGTGGATGTGTCGAGTGAAGCCTCCGTGGAAGCTGTTTTCCGGGAGCTGGATGCGGTGGACATACTGGTGAACAGCGCCGGCATCTCGCATATCGGCACCATTGAAACCACCACCAGTGCCGATTTCGACCGCGTATTCGGCGTGAACGTCCGCGGTGTTTATCATTGCATGAAAGCCGCCGTCGGGCGGATGAAAGAGCAGCAAAAAGGCGTCATCCTGAACCTGGCTTCCATAGCCAACAACATCGGGATTCCCGACCGGTTTGCCTATTCCATGACCAAAGGTGCGGTTTATGCTATGACCATCAGTGTGGCACGCGATTACCTTTCCCACGGCATCCGGTGCAATTGTATTTCCCCGGCCCGGGTGCACACGCCTTTCGTTGATGGGTTCCTGAAAAAAAATTATCCCGGCCGGGAAGAAGAAATGTTTGAAAAACTGTCCCGCACACAGCCCATCGGACGCATGGGAAAGCCGGAAGAAATTGCTTTTCTCATTCTTTACCTCTGCTCGGAAGAAGCCTCCTTTATCACGGGTTGCGACTACCCGATCGATGGAGGGTCCATCAAGCTGGGCACCTGATCCATGCACACCTATTTCACTTTACGAAAAAACAGCAGCGCTATATGAAGTTAATCCGCTTCCGTTCGCAAGGGACTATACGGCCCGGTATTCTGGACGGCGACCAGTATTTTGATGTTTCCTCTGTTACAGGAGATTTTACCGGATCCTTTTTCGAGGGGGGCGGGATCGAACGCCTGCAAGCATCCAAGGACCAATGGCAGCTTTTGCAGGAAGCTCCTGAACTGGACTGCCCCGTGGCCAACCCTTCCAAGATCGTTTGTATCGGATTGAATTATGCGGACCATGCCCGTGAAACAGGAGCCGCATTGCCACCGGAGCCGGTTGTATTCCTGAAGTCCACCACTGCCATTACCGGACCGAATGACCCGATCATGATCCCGCGAAACAGCACAAAAACGGACTGGGAAGTGGAACTGGCGGTAGTGATCGGCAAGCGTGCCTCTTACGTGGAGGAAGCGGAAGCCCTGGATTATGTGGCCGGTTATTGCCTGCATAATGATGTCAGTGAACGGGCCTTTCAATTGGAACGGAACGGCACCTGGGATAAAGGAAAAGGATGCGACAGCTTTGCGCCGCTCGGCCCTTTCCTGGCCACAAAAGAGGAGATCGGCAACGTGGACAACCTGCGGTTATGGCTGACCGTAAACGGGAAAATGATGCAGGACTCCTCCACCCGCGAGCTCATATTCAAGATCCCTTTCCTCGTCGCTTATGTCAGCCAGTTTATGACCCTGCTGCCCGGTGATATTATTTCCACCGGGACCCCGGCGGGTGTGGGCCTGGGCATGAACCCGCAGGTGTACCTGCAGCCGGGTGATGTGGTGGAGCTGGGCATAGACGGCCTGGGCACGGCCCGGCAGGAAGTGATCGCATTCCGTAAATAGCCGAATGCAGCTCCCTATTCCTTTTCATTATGTCTCACAGGCATCAACGATCATTTGAACCGGTTTTCTAATAAATAATGCTCAATTGCGGATCTATGGATTTACAACTAGCGGATAAAGTCATCATCGTTACCGGCGGAGCCAAAGGTATTGGTGCAGGCATCGTACGCATGCTGGCCAAAGAAGGCGCCAGGCCGGTGATCGTCGGCCGGAACCAGGCGGATAATGAAATCATGGCGCGGGAAGTGGAATCGTCCGGCGGTGAGTGTTTCTGCATTGAAGCGGAGCTGGGCGAGCCTGAAGCCTGTGCCCGTGCGGTACTGGCCATCCGGGAACGGTATGGTCGTATCGACGGGCTGGTGAACAATGCGGGGGCCAATGACGGCATCGGACTGGAAAACGGATCGTACGAAGGCTTTATGGCCAGCCTGCACCGGAATGTGGTTCATTATTACCTGATGGCCCATCATGCGCTGCCTGAATTAAAGCAATCCGGCGGAGCCATTGTAAACATTACCTCCAAAACGGCGGAAACGGGGCAGGGCGGCACCTCTGCCTACGCGGCCGCCAATGGCGCCCGCAATGCGCTGACAAGGGAATGGGCCGTGGAACTGCTGCCATACGGCATCCGTGTCAATGCCGTGGTCGTGGCCGAATGCTGGACACCCCTTTATGAAACCTGGATCCAGACCTTACCCGATCCGGAGGAGAAGCTCCGGGAGATACAGGCCCGGATTCCTTTGGGCCAACGGATGACCACTACCGAGGAAATTGCCGCCATGACCCTTTTCCTGCTCTCCCCGCAATCCAGTCATACCACCGGCCAGCTGATTCATGTGGATGGGGGATATGTGCACCTGGACCGGGCACTGGCAGGCGTTAAGTAAAATTCCGGGAATTTGAGAGTCGTGGAAAAGTTGATCCGTTGATCCGTTGAATA
>DATAGL010000481.1:0-2867 GCA_036263755.1 Chitinophagaceae bacterium
TATGGCTGACATTTGGTCCCCTACGGAATTAGATGCTTCTGTGGTCACTTATATGGAGATGCTTTCCAAGGAGCTAAGAGGCATCCCATATGTAAAGGCGCAGTACCGTCAGAGATTGCTTTCCTCGGAAATGAAAGGACGATCCGCGGCCTCATTCGAGTTCCGCATGCGGAATATCTCTTATGTTCTGCAGACCCAGGGTCGTCCATACATTGCCGGTTATAAGCCCGCTCGCAACGTGGGACCCAAAGCATTCACGCAGATCGAAGAGGCTTTGAGGAGGACCCGCTTCATCGAAGACCAGACATGGGAGCCTACAACAAGCTTTGAGGTCCTACAAGAAAGGGCCCACCGCTTGAAAGGTGCGGTCGATCTGAAAAAGCCGCCCAAAGGGGATCATTCCCCCAAAAGGGCAGGTACGAACGTGGCCGTATACTATAGGAGCCCCATGGTCAGGGCTTGGATCTTGGCAAATGCCAAAGGGAGATGCGAAGCATGCGAACGTGATGCGCCATTTTGTTTGCCGGATGAGGAACCTTATCTGGAAGTGCATCATATGTTGCCCTTAGCGCAAGGTGGCCCCGATATTGTTGAGAACACTGTCGCCTTATGCCCTAATTGCCATAGGCGGGTGCATCTCTCTTCTGATAGAGAAGCTTTCAGCTCCTTGATCTTTCAGAAGATCAGGCGTTTGAAGGCCATTGTCCATGACCCTTTCCAACATTCGATGGTATGACCGCCGGACATTTTAAGGCCTTTCCATCCTTCATTTTGACCGAGAGACCATCAAAGAATAACAATTTTACAGGAGATCATCAGTATCGGTGATCCCATTCTATTCACCGGGCCTTGATCCTATGGCCCCAGTGATCGCCTGTTAACAACTGTCCTTCCGATCCAATGAATATAGTGCCTTCCATTCCAAACAAGCTGCTCTCAAGGTCCATACGGGATCATCGCGATCCCAAAGAGCTCCTTTATTTTTATGTCCGCAAGCTCGTCAGTAAAAGCCAAAATGTCCTCTACTTGCGGAACCCCGGTTCGGCTCCCCTGTTCCAGTTCTACGATCATGCGAAGGCAGCCAATATCGTTTATGGGGATGGGTTGAAGGACAAGCCTTACATCACACGGATGTTGGACAGCTATGCCCCATTCTTTGAGTTCCAAGGAGCTGGGCTACAAAAAAGGTTCCGACCTGACATGGCAAGATTGAAAGCGGCCCACCCACAGATATTCCAAGAACAAGAGGACGCAGTGTGCGCTCAGGATGTAAAACTAGAGCTCTTGAGTGCTTTACGTGATGAGCGAAAGGCAGTACAGGACAATATGAACAAGGTCTATGTGCCCTTGCGGGACGTGCGCCATGTGGACACGATCAATGGGGTCCTTGTTTTTACGGCCCAATGTGTGGTGGAGTATGATGACCAGGTCATACAATTGCCGGAAGGCGTCAAAGTGAAGTACAAGAACCTTGAACGCACCACCTTCGTCACGGTGCTTGAATACAATAACAAGACCAACACGGTCATTTTTCAGACCAGCGCACGGCTCAATACTGCGGGACGGCCAGCATTGGAGAACAGTCCCGTTTACTTGATCGACCGGCTCTTGACCTGTATCGAGAGGAGTGATCCTCAACAAGGCCCCTTTAGTGGCCTGGTAGAGAGGAAGCCCAAGATAATCGCTTACGATGAACGGCCAGCAGGGACCTACTTGGCCTTGGATGAGAGCCAGCAACAAGCAGTGGCGCAGGCCATCGGGCATTCCATCACGTATATATGGGGCCCCCCTGGCACGGGCAAATCCTTCACCCTTGCCACTTTGTTGCTGAACGTGTTCCTACGCAAGGAGCGAACGCTGGTCTGCGCCATTGCCAATGTCGCCGTGGATGGGCTCACCAGCAAGCTGATCGAGGCTGTGAAAGCCTATGGGGCTGACCTCCTCAAGAATGGGGAGATTTTGCGGATCGGCTATGTGCAGGACAAAGAACTCAAGAAGATAGATGCCCTTTTCCCCGAGGATCGTGCCATTCGTAAACTTCGGGAGCATATAGGGCTGCTGGAAGGCCTATTGGAGAACTTGAGGGAGACCTCGCCTGCCTATGCAAGTAGACTGTCGGAGTTGCAGCAGGTGCGCCATACCCTCTCACAAATCCTTCGTGAAAAGATCCAAAAGGCCCGCATCGTTCTTTGTACCTCTTCCAAAGCACTTTTGGAAGAGGCGATCATGGATGCCAGCTTTGAGAACCTGGTGATCGATGAAGGAAGCATGATGTCACCCCCTACCTTGGCAGGCCTGATCGAAAAAGTCACAAAGCGGGTGGTCATCGCTGGTGATTTCCGGCAATTAGGGCCCATTGCGCTATCGCACACTGCCCTTGCGGACAAGTGGCTGCATACTAACCTTTTTGACCTGCTAGGCACCAATTTGCTCCGTCACCCGGCATTAAGTATGATCACCCAACAACGCAGGTGTGCCGGTCCGATCATTGAACTGGTCAATAAGGAATTTTATGAGGGCCGCTTGATCAGCATCAGCAATCCCCGGCAGGAGGCTTTCCGCGGCATTTACCCTGGCGATACCCATGTAAGTTTCGTGGACCTAGGAAAGGACCCTTTGTACGTAGGCGATTATAGCTCTGCTCATTCCCGGTACAATAGGCACAGCCTTACCCAAGGGATGCTGATCTTGCAGCGACTCTTGAAACAAAAAGACCTAAGGTCCGTAGGGATCATCACCCCTTATAAGGCGCAGGTCCATCATTATCAAAAAGAGGTCGAGCGGTTCACCGATCATTTCAGGCCATCCTTCCAAGTGCGTGTAGGGACCATACACAGTTTCCAAGGCAGTGAATGCGAGGTCATCAT
>DATAGL010000482.1:0-1629 GCA_036263755.1 Chitinophagaceae bacterium
ATACCCTGGATGTACCGATGTACATTGGGGGAAAGGAAGTACGCACCGGGCGCACGCAGCCCATTAAGCCGCCCCACGAGATTGCTCACACCCTGGGCTATTTTCATGAAGGAGACGCCAGCCATGTGCATCAGGCCATTGAAGCCGCCCTGGCTGCCCGTACCGCCTGGTCGGAAATGCCCTGGGAAGAGCGGGCCGGCATTTTCCTGAAGGCGGCGGACCTCATCGCCACCAAGTACCGGTTCCATATGAATGGTACCACGATGCTCGGACAAAGTAAAAATGCTTTCCAGGCGGAGATCGATAGTGCCTGTGAACTGATCGATTTCCTGAAATTCAATGTGCATTTTCTGAGTGAAATTTATAAGCAGCAGCCTGTGAGCAGTCCGGGCATGCACAACCGCATGGAATGGCGCGCACTGGAAGGGTTTGTGCTCGCCATCACCCCGTTCAATTTCACCGCCATCGGGGGCAATCTGCCTACGTCTGCGGCGATGTGCGGGAATGTTGTGGTGTGGAAGCCGGCACATACCCAGATCTATTCTGCACAGATGTTCCTGCGCATCCTCCAGGAGGCCGGCTTGCCGGATGGGGTGATCAACCTTATTTACGTGGAAGGACCAACCCTGGGTGACATCTGTTTTAAACACCGGGATTTTGCCGGGGTGCATTTTACCGGTTCTACCGGCGTGTTCAACCAGATGTGGAAGACGATCGGTGAGCAGGTGCCGCATTACCGCAGCTACCCGCGGATCGTAGGGGAAACGGGCGGAAAGGATTTCGTGGTGGCCCACCGCTCGGCTGCTGCCGACGTAGTGGCTACCGCCCTGTTGCGCGGTGCATTCGAATACCAGGGACAGAAATGCTCCGCCGCTTCGCGGGCTTATATTCCCTCGAACCTGGCCGGTGAAGTGCGCCGCCTGTTAAAGGAAGGCGTGGAATCATTCTCCATGGGCACTGTGGAGGACTTCGGCAATTTTATCAATGCCGTCATTGATGAACGCAGCTTCGACAAGATCACCGGCTATATCGAGCGGGCCAAGAACGATCCGAATGTCACCATCCTGGCCGGAGGAAGCTTTGATAAAAAAGAAGGCTATTTCATTCAGCCAACCGTGCTGGAAACCACTGATCCGAAATATGTTTCCATGTGCGAGGAGATCTTCGGTCCGGTGCTGACCATATATGTTTACGAAGAAAATGAATTTGAAACAGTACTGGAGCTGGTGGATACCACTTCGCCTTATGCGCTGACCGGTTCTATCATTGCAACCGACCGCGCGGCTGTTGCCCTGGCTACACGAAAGCTGCGCAACGCAGCCGGAAATTTTTATATCAATGACAAGCCAACAGGTGCGGTCGTGGGCCAGCAGCCTTTTGGCGGTGCACGCGCCAGCGGTACCAACGACAAGGCCGGCTCCATGCTGAACCTGTACCGTTGGCTGAGTGCGCGAACGATCAAGGAAACGTTTAATCCACCTTCCGATTACCGCTATCCGTTTCTCCGCAGGGGAGAGAGCGAAGGAATATAAAATGAAGCCGGCAACCTGCCGGCTTTTTTATGCCCGTGGCGTAAATCAATGGAGGTTAACCGGTCATGTTCTAATATAAGGAGTATGTAAAAAGAGT
>DATAGL010000483.1:0-3412 GCA_036263755.1 Chitinophagaceae bacterium
TACCTTCAGCATTGTGCTTCCTGTCATGCTATTCATAAAAACCTTACAGGCCCCGGTTTGGCGGGAGTAACCCAACGCGGTCCCTGGAAAAACCGTAAAGAGCTTTACCGTTTTATAAATCTTCCCGCTGCCTATATTCCCAAATCAGCTTACACCATCAACCTTCAAAAGAGGTACTATGGCCAGATCATGCCCGCTTTTCCCGAACTTACTCCTGAATTGATTGATGCATTACTTTTATATGTGGAAAACCACAGAGGCCCTGAACCCAAACCTTTAACCTTACCCAAAAATCCCTGTCGGGACAGTTGTGAACGCTATTTTTCCGCAATGGCTACACTGGACTCTGTACGAAATGAAAATAATGTGCTGAAGTATATGAATGCGGAAAATACGGTTATTGAAAATATTCATTTGGATTCGGTATCAACATACGATCAGGATGTTCAAGATACTGATGGTTCAGAAAATGTATTCGGAACCCTTAAACCGAGATATTACCAGTTTGATATTAGTTCGCCAGGTTGGTTTAACATCGATAAAATGCTGGCAAATGAAGAAGCATTAAAAAAAACCTGGCTGGAAGTATTTGTTACAGGTGATTGGGACTTTCCATCCGCCGTTTACATGGTTATTCCATCACACAAAGTATTTATGCAGGCTCACCCCCAGGAGCAGTCTGAACGACTTTTTGGCTTTTATAACATCCATACATCCATATCACTGCCATCCAACGTACCCATTTACGTGTTTGCGCTGAATGAGAAAAACGGGCAACTCTATTTCGCCTCCACAAAATTTACAGTAGGAGACAGACACAGAATTCAGTTTAACCTGCAGTCCACAACCAAAAACAATTTCCAGACCTTTATTCACTCCCTGTCCGCGAAGGATGTGTTAATAAGCGTATCAGATGCTCCTTATGCTGAAGAATTGAGGGCAAATGAAAAGTCCCTTCTTGAAAAGGAAACCATCACCCGCAGCCTGAAGCCGCTATGCGATTGCAAAACCTTTTTTGGGGCATTGGAGTAACAACCGGGAAAGGACACCATTGATGGTAATTAAAAAATTATTAGGCTGAGCCCACAGGCAGTATACACCCGTACAACTCCCAAGTAGGTCTACGTGGCCGTTCATTGCAGGAAGTGCTATATTGTGCGTACTAAAACTTGATCTGGTAAACCGTGCATCATCCAAATGGCGGACTTGCCCGAACCATCCAATACCCAATATGATCAGCAGCTACCTGAGAAAAAGAGATGCCCGGCTGCTTGCCGGGAACCTGTACGGTGCCCTTGCAGCCCTTTCCCTCCATCCCGCTTTTGCCTCTGTCCGCCGGGCCTGGATGCAGGCCTTATCCATTGGTGTGCACCCGGAAATGGGAGAGTATGAACGGCGCAAGCTCACCATTTTCAACCAGCTGAACCTGTTCGGCATCTTTACCGGACTGGTTGTTCCCTTTATTGGTTCGTTTGAAAACCACCTGCCGGCGATTGCTTTTGTGGTCGCCTCTTCCCCGGCGCTCATCTCGCTGCTGGTGCTGCTCTGCAATCATTTCGGTAATTACAGTACCGGGCGCATCCTGTTCTTTGTTTTGTTTCCCTTACTGACTTCGCTGGCCTATGCGGCCGACATGAACATCGGTGTCGAACTGTTCTTCATCCTGTATGGTGTGCTGTCGGTATTTTTTCTGCAGCAGCTCTGGGGCATCCTGCTCTGCTTTACTTTTTCCATGGCACTGTACCTGGCTGCGAACGTGCTGGCGGAAGAATACCTGTACGAATTGCGGGAGGCGAATTTCACGTTTTATTTCCTCAATCACCTGCTGGCCACATTCTTCATTTTTTACGGCCTGTACCTGATCAAGCGCGAGAACGGCGGCTACCAGGTGCATATCCTCAAAAAGAACCGGCAGCTGTACCGCATCAACCTGCAGATGAAGAAACAAAAGGAAGAGATCGGGGAGAAGGCTGCCCTGCTGCAGCAACAGGCGGCACAGCTGGAATCCCTGGACCAGCTGAAGAACAAATTATTCAGTGTTATTTCCCATGACCTGAAAGCGCCCATTTATGCCCTGCGCAACCTCTTCATCAATGCCCAGCAGTTCGACATGCCCGCTGCAGAGCTGAAAAAGCTGGTGCCGGATATTGTGAATGACCTGAATTATACCACCTCCCTCATGGAGAACCTTCTTCAATGGGCGAAGATGCAGATGCGGTCGGATACCATCCGTCCGCAGGTACTTGACCTTTCCAAACTTGTCAGCGATGTGCTGCAGCTGCTCCGGTTGCAGGCGGAATCCAAAAAGATCCGGCTGAGCTCCGGAATAGAAAGCCCGGTGTTTGCCTATGCGGATAAGGACATGATTCAGCTGGTACTGCGCAATCTTGTTTCCAATGCCATCAAGTTTACGCCCGAAGGGGGATCGGTGAAAATCGATGCTGCCGGTATCGGTTCCTTTGTAGAAGTTACTGTAGAAGACAGCGGTATTGGTATGTCCATGGAATCCATCCGGCGCCTTTCCGGAAACCAGTATTTCACCACTACCGGAACGGCCAATGAAACCGGCACGGGTCTGGGTTTGATGCTCTGCCGGGAATTCCTGAACCGCAACGGCGGCAATATGCTGATTGAAAGTACGGAAGGAGTGGGAAGCGTGTTTTCCTTTACGCTGCCGGCAGGAGAGGAAGGGGAGTAGTGTGGGAAATAAGGATTTAGAAATTTGGAATTAGTGATTGGGCATCAAGGGAAACCTTGTAAAGGCAAGGTTCTCCGGCAACGGTTGTGATCATCCGGTTGTTGCTTTCCGGATAGAGGATAACCTACCTGAGCCAAGGAGTTGATAAGAATATGGGAACCAACTTTTTATTCCGGATTATTACAGAGTCAATCCATAGCCTTTCAAATGAATGGGCGCGGCGATTCATTCAACTTCCTCATCATCTCGCCGGAGGTAGAGTAAGCGTTCAAATCGTTCCCTGAGTTTGTATTGCGCATAATACATCAGGCTCCGCGCCACGAATAACAGCAGCAGGAAGGCTCCTGCCAGCACCCATTCGAGTTGCAGCCCCCGCACGAATACGAGGTAAATATTGGCCAGCAGGCCGAACATCAGGATATAAAACGTCACCAGCATGGAGCCTGACGGACGTACCAGTATTTGGATGCGGGTGGATTCATTTACAGGATGCATCTTGCCGGTCAACAGGGCTACCGGTTGCCTCCGGATAAAGCCCGGCAGGGTAACGAGGGAAAGTTTCGGCACCAGGGTAAACGTCCCGTCTGCCCGGAGTATGCCGTCCACATTAACCGACAGATCGTACCAGGGGAGATCCAGCGCACCTTGCATTTCTGCTGCCAATTCCCCGGCCGGGCGCTGCGTCGTATACCGGAAATGCTGTTCAAACAGGAA
>DATAGL010000484.1:0-8214 GCA_036263755.1 Chitinophagaceae bacterium
CCTGCTGGACTGGGAGCCGAAGATCAACCGCTCCGAAGGACTCGCCATCACCTACGATTACTTCAAGTCGCTGCCTCCGGAAGAGTGGAGGAAGCTGCCGAAAGAGTTTCTCGTAAGTAAGTAAGTAAAATAGCAGCCAGCGTCCCTTTTCTGGCAGAACGGCAGCACAGCGCTGCGGAAAAGGGCAGATGGCCCATCGTACCAATATTCAATAATTCAATTATCCCTATTCAAAGACCAACACTGCGATTGCTGGTCAATGAGTATTGATCATTGAGTATTGAATATTTCTTTTTTAAAGACATTATGAAACCTAAAGCATAACCATAAAACCATATGTACCAGGAAATCGTAGAGAAAAAAGAGAAACTGGCCGTTATCGGCCTCGGATATGTAGGATTGCCGATCGCGCTGGAGTTCGCGAAAAAAGTATCCGTCATCGGTTTTGACATCAACGCCGAGCGTATTGAAATGATGAAGCAGGGCATCGACCCCAGCAAAGAGCTGGACAAGGAAGCCTTCGAAAACTGCGACATTACCTTTACCAATTCACTGGACGTGCTGCGCGAAGCCCGTTTCTTTATCGTGGCCGTGCCGACCCCCGTGGATGAACATAATGTACCGGACCTGACACCGGTGAAAAAAGCCTCGGAAACCATCGGTAAAGTGGTGAAGAAGGGCGACTACGTGGTGTTTGAATCCACCGTGTACCCCGGCTGCACCGAAGAGGACTGCCTGCCGATCATTGAAAAGATCTCCGGACTGAAGTTTCTCGAAGACTTCAAGCTGGGCTACTCCCCCGAGCGCATTAACCCGGGCGATAAAAAGCACACCCTGGCCACCATCGTGAAAGTGGTATCGGGCTGCGATGACGAGTCGCTGGACACCATTGCCAAAGTGTATGAGCTGGTGGTTACCGCCGGCGTGCACCGCGCCTCCTCCATCAAAGTGGCCGAAGCCGCCAAGATCATCGAGAACACCCAGCGCGACCTGAACATCGCCCTGATGAATGAGCTGTCGATTATCTTCGACAAGATGAACATCAACACCTACGAAGTACTGGAAGCAGCCGGCACGAAATGGAACTTCCTCAAGTTCTTCCCCGGGCTGGTGGGCGGCCATTGCATCGGCGTTGACCCTTATTACCTCACCTATAAAGCCAGCGAGCTCGGTTACAATTCCCGGGTGATCCTGGCCGGCCGTTATATCAACGACAACATGTCGGTATACCTGGCGAAAAAAGTGATCCAGCACATCATCTCCAACGTGAGTGACGTGAAGGCTTCCAAGGTACTGGTGATGGGTGCTACGTTCAAGGAGAACGTAAGCGACATCCGCAACTCGAAGGTAGCCGACGTCGTACGCGAGCTGCAATCTTTCTTCCTGAACGTGGATGTGGTGGACCCGCATGCCGACAGCGAAGAGCTGCAGCATGAGTATGGCTTCGGGCTGGCAGAAAGCGCCGGAAAGGATTACGACGCCGTGATCGTGACCGTTTGCCACGAGCCTTATGCCGAGCTGGACGACGCCTACTTTGCGTCCATTACAAAGCCGAACGCCCTGGTAGCCGACCTGAAAGGCACCTACCGTGGTAAAATTTCGAGCAGATCTTACTGGAGCTTCTGATATGAATGTTGCTACTTGTGCTCTCAAAGGAATACTGATCATTGAGCCGAAGGTTTTTGAAGACAGCAGGGGTTACTTCTTTGAGGCCTATAACGAAGCCGTGTTCCGCCAGGCCGGAATCACGGCTTCGTTTCTTCAGGACAACCAGTCGCGTTCTTCTTTCGGCGTCATCCGCGGGCTGCACTACCAGCTGCATCCGCACGCCCAGGCCAAGCTGGTGCGTGTACTGCGCGGAACCATCCTGGACGTAGTGGTGGATATCCGCAAAGATTCGCCTACGCTGGGCCAGCACTTTTCCATTGAGCTGTCTGCCGGGAACCGGAAACAGCTGTACATCCCGCACGGCTTTGCCCATGGCTTTTCCGTGCTGAGTGAAACGGCGGAAGTGCTGTACAAATGCGACAGCCTGTACCACCGCGAAAGCGAAGGCGGCATCCGCTACGACGACCCCGCGCTCGGCATCGACTGGAAACTGGATACCGGCAACGCCACCGTTTCGGAAAAAGACCGCGCCCTGCCGCTGTTCGCCGAACACGTTTCCAACTTTACCTTTAGCTGATGGCGCGTATCCTCGTTACCGGGGCCAACGGGCAGCTGGGCCAGGAACTCTGGCGCCTCGCCGACCGGCATCCCGAACATGAATTCTTTTTTGCCGGGCGGCAGGAACTGGATCTGTCCGTACCCGAGCTTATTCACATGCAGCTGGAGAACATCGCTGTGCAGTTCGTGGTGAACTGTGCCGCCTACACGGCCGTGGATAAGGCGGAAACCGAGTGGGAGGAAGCAGTGGCCATCAACGGGGCCGGCCCGGGTTACCTTGCCGATGCCTGCCGCCACTGGGGCGCAAAGCTGATCCACGTGTCCACCGACTATGTGTTCAACGGACAGGGCGAAGTGCCTTATACCGAAGAGGATGCGCCCGACCCGGTGAACCGCTACGGGCTCAGTAAGCTGATCGGGGAACGGGAAGCCCTCCGCCTGCACGAAGACACACTGGTACTCCGCACTTCGTGGGTGTACTCACCCTTCGGCAACAATTTTGTAAAAACCATGCTGCGCCTTATGCGGGAGCGCGACAGCATCAATGTGGTGTCTGATCAATGGGGATCGCCCACCTACGCAGCCGACCTGGCAGAAGTGATTATGGAAATCATAGCCCATCCGAAGTGGGCACCGGGCATTTACCACTATTCCAATGAGGGGGTCATTACCTGGCACCGGTTTGCCGAAGCCATCAGGGACCTGAAGGGGTTCTCCTGCGCCGTAAATGCCATCCCTACCGAGGCCTATCCGACACCCGCAAAGCGGCCCCGGTATTCCGTGCTGGATAAAAGAAAAATTGTTTCCGCCTACGGTGTGGAGCTGAAGGAGTGGAGCAGCCGGCTGCAGGCCTGCCTGGAACGGATGGAGGGAAGTGGGTTTAGCTGAGCACTGGGAGTTGGGAGCTGCGAGCTACAAGCTTCAAGCTGCAAGCGCTTTCCTCATCAGAGGGGGGCTTATAGTGCGGCCTTCGTATACTTCCTTGTTCATGTTTGCCTTTAAGTAACAGTGGCCCGCGCACACATCAGTCTGCTGTTTTGTGGCTTGACTTAGGGCAGCACAGCATGCTTTTGTCCTATGTTTTATCACCCTGCGCGGGCGCTTCTATTCCGCTGTTCCACTTACAGCAGTAAGCCTCCTGACCCATAGCGGAATAAGGCGCTGGATCACTCAAGGAGAGAAATTCCTAATGAATGTATATCTGTGTTATCTCTCTTCATTCATCTGCGCCATCTGTGATCCTTCTCTTTCTCTGCGTGCTCTGCGCGAAAACCTGTCGCTGCCTCCGTACACTTCTGTACCTGTACATCGTACACCATACATCGTACATCGTACATCCTCCGTCACCCGAACTGGATGGAGAACACGGTTCCCTTTCCTTCCACCGACTGTACCTGGATGGTACCCCGGTGCAGCATGACGATCTGTTTGCAGAGGGAAAGCCCGATGCCCGACCCGCTTTTTTTCGTGCTGAAGAACGGGATGAAAATTTTATCCAGCAGCTCTTCCGGCATGCCGGTGCCGTTGTCGGCCACTTTGAGGATCACTTTTTTGTTGAGGGTGCTGTCCGCTGATAACACAATACGCGGCTCTTCCACGTCCTTCACCGCTTCCATGGCATTCACGATCAGGTTGATGAGTACCTGCTCGATGAGGCTGGGGTCGGCCTCCATGGAAAGGTTCGGGTCCTTCAGGATGATCTCCAGTTCAATGTCCTTCATTTCAAAGGTGGGCTGCATCAGCTGGTGGAGGTTGCCGAACAGCTCGCGGGCATAGACCTTCTTCAGGTTCAGGGTCGTGATCTTGTTCAGGTTGCGGTAAGTTTCGGCAAACTTCAGCAGGCCTTCGCTGCGCCGCCGGATCGTTTCAATGCCCAGCTCCAGGTCTTCCACGGCGGAAGGGTCTTCCATGGAGCCCACCGATTGCTGCAGGCGCTGTTTCAGCGTGCCTGCCAGTGATGAGATGGGGGCCACCGAGTTCATAATTTCGTGGGTCATGACCGACAGCAGCTTCTGCCAGGCCTTCGATTCGGTTTCGTCGAGCGCCTCGTTCACGTTCTGGAAGGCGACGAGCTTGTATTTTTTTCCTTCAGTCTGGAAGGCCGTAGCCGAGAGCAGCACCTTCAGGCTTTCTTTTTCCAGGTGGGCCGTAGCGATCCGGCTTTCTCCGGGTACCAGCGTTTCCACCTCGCGGTGCAGTTCGGCATCGCGCCGGTGCAGCGACTGGATGGTCTTCAGGTAGGGAAGCTGCAGCAGGCGCTTCAGCGATTCGTTCATCCAGACGACCTCGCCGGTGTCCACTTCATAGGAAAGGATACCGGTATCCACGAGCTCGAGAATCTTCTGCAGGTACTGGTACTGTGTTTCTTTTTCCTTGGAGATGACCTTGAACGTAGTGTTGATTTCATTGAATCCCTGCCGCAGTGTCTGCAGTTCGCTGGGTGCGTGCTTTACGTCGAAATAGCGGGAGAAGTCGCGGTAGTGCACCGATTCCACGAACTGGTTCAGCTCTTCATGGGCCTTGCGCTGGAAGCGGATGAATTCCACTACCTGCCAGACCACCACGGGCAATACCAGTACAAGGTAGCTGTACTGGCGGTAGGCGGTCAGAAATGCGGCCAGCGTAATGGTGGTCACCAGTGCGGCCACGCGCCCGGTGATCTTCCACCCGATGCCATTAAATATCATATTTGCTGAGGCGCCTGTACAGGGCTGTTCTGGTGATGCCTAATTCCTTGGCGGCTTTGGAGATGTTGCCGTTATGCTTTTCAATAACGCGGAGGATCGTGTTCTTTTCCACGGTGCTCAGGTTGGTATGGTCGGGCAGCTGGTCGTCTCCGGCCGGTGCGGCTTCGATGGGAGAGAAGATGAGGTCCTTTGCATCCAGCACGTCGTCCTCGCACATGATCACCGCGCGCTCGATGGCATACTGCAGCTCGCGTACGTTTCCGGGAAAATGATAGCTCTCCAGCTTTTCACGCGCACTGCGGCTGAGGTCCAGGGCCGGCTTCAGGTATTTGTTGCAATAGACGCCGATGAAGTGCCGGGCCAGCAGGGTGATGTCGGTTCCGCGCTTGCGCAGGGGCGGTACTTCTATTTCCACGGTGTTGATGCGGTATACAAGGTCCTTCCGGAAGCGGTTTTCATTGGCCAGCTCGGACAGCGGCAGGTTGGTGGCGCACACCAGCCGGATGTTCACCGGTACCGGCTCATTGGAGCCGAGCCGGATCACCTGGCGGTTCTGCAGCACCGATAACAGCTTCGCCTGCTGGTGCAGGGAAATATTGCCGATCTCGTCCAGGAACAGCGTGCCCCCGTTGGCGGCTTCAAAGCGTCCCTGCCGGTCTTCCCGGGCGTCGGTAAATGCTCCTTTCTTATGACCGAATAATTCGCTTTCAAACAGGGATTCGGTCAGGGCGCCCACATCCACTTTCACGAACGGGAGGGACGATCGGGTGGAATGCTGGTGGATGGCTTTGGCGATCAGTTCCTTGCCCGTGCCGTTTTCGCCGAGGATCAGGATGTTGGCATCGGTAGGGGCGATCTTTTTCACCTTGTAAAAAATATCCTGCATGATCTCCGACTCGCCCAGCAACTCGGCACCGATCACGGAGCTCATCGAAGGCAGGGAAATCTTGGAGGAAGAGTCTTTCCGGGAAACCGCCTCCTTGATGGTGGCCAGCAGCTTGTCGTTATGCCAGGGCTTGACCACGAAGTCGAAGGCGCCTTCTTTCAGGGAGCGGATGGCCAGGTCGATATCGCCGTAAGCGGTGATCATGATCACCGAGGCGTCGGGCTTGAGCTCGCGCACTTTCCGGAGCCAGAACAGGCCCTCGTTCCCGGTATTGATCGAGGCGGTGAAGTTCATATCGAGCAGGATGCAGTCGAAGCTGGTTTTGGAAAGGAGGGCCCGGATGTTCTCCGGGTTTTTTTCCGTCACGATCTCCTTTACTTCAGGCTTCAGCAGCAGGCGCACGGCTGTAAGCACGTCGGTGTCGTCGTCGATGATCAGTACAGAAGCGTTCTTCAATAACATAAGCGGCAGGGATGGTAGCCCTACGAAGCTACAATTATGCCACCAGTATAAGGCGCTGAAAATGAAGAAGCGTATTTGGGGGCGGACAAACGGACTGTATCGAAAGCGGACAGTTTCTGTCCGCTACCGTACAGGCTTTCTGCTCCCGGATTTTCTAAATTATTGAAAATGAGCTTGCTTCCGGATTGGCACGCTTCTGTAAGCAATAAGGCAGCAACCATTACCAAAACCCTCCCGTCCTGCGGGAATTTAAAAATAGAAACTGTGGACCGAGTCATTACCAAAAAGAAATGGAATCAAAAACGGATCCTGACCCTGGGCGGGATCACCCTGCTGCTGATCCTCATCGGCGCCTCTGTTTATTTTGCTTCCGGCAAAAGCCGACTGAATGTGGATGCCGAGCGCATCACAGTCTCCGAAGTGAAAAAAGCCACCTTCCAGGAAACTATTCCCGTGAACGGCGTTGTACAGCCCGTAACCACCATTTACCTCGATGCCATTGAAGGCGGCCGGGTAGAAGAAAAGCTGGTGGAAGACGGCGCCATGGTGGCGAAGGACCAGCCCATCCTGCGCCTGGCCAACACCGACCTGGAACTGAGCCTCGCCAACCAGGAAACCGCCGTGTTCGAGGTGCTGACGCAAATGCAGAACACGAAGAACAATGCCGTGCAGAACACCATACAGCAGCTGAACCAGATGGCGGAGGTAGATAATGCCCTGGCCGAAGCCGAGCGGCTGTACAAGCTCAATAAATACCTGTACGAGGAAAAGGCCATCGGCTCCCAGGAATACAAATCCTCCGAAAACGACTATGTCTACCAGGTGAACCGGAAAAAGCTGACTTCCCGCACACTGAACCAGGATTCGCTTTCCAACCGCCAGCAGATCTCGCAGATGGGCGCCTCCTATGCCCGGATGCAGAACGCGCTGCAGCTGATGCGCCGCAAAGTGGGCGACCTGGTGGTGCGCGCCCCGGTGGCCGGCCAGCTGACCTCCCTGGACGCGGAGATCGGGCAGTCGAAAAACAAAGGCGAGCGCCTGGGCCAGATCGATGTGCTCAGCGGCTATAAGGTGCGGGTGGATGTGGACGAGCATTACCTGTCGCGCATCTTTACCGGACTGAAAGGCTCCACTTCTTTTGCCGGTAAGGATTATGAACTGAAGATCCGCAAAGTGTATACGCAGGTGACCAACGGCCGTTTCCAGGTGGATATGGAATTTGTAGGTACGCCGCCGCAGAACATCCGCCGCGGTCAGACCCTCCAGATCCGGCTGGCCCTGAGCGACGCCACCGAAGCGGTGCAGCTGGCCAAGGGCGGCTTCTTCCAGCAAACCGGCGGCAACTGGGTGTTCAAGGTGAGTGAGGACGGACGTACCGCCTATAAAGTGGATGTGCAGCTGGGCCGTCAGAACCCCGACTATTATGAGGTGCTATCGGGACTGCAGCCGGGCGACAAAGTGGTGACTTCCTCCTATGAGAATTACGGAACCATGCAGGAGCTGGTGCTGAAGAAATAGCGGCTAAATGCACGGCCGTCCTGTAACCTTATATGTTCCTGGATCGTACCTTTTTAGCAAGCGTAAGCGAGCCTGAAAAACACCAAACCTTATCAACCAACCACAAACCTGTTTTATGATCTCCAACATCGCCTGGACACTCGCCATCTTCTTCTGCTTCTGCGGAGCTACTGCAGACAAAGCGGAATCCCTGGAAGTGTACAGGGAAGCAGCCGTCCGGATCGAAAAGCCGGAAGCGGCGCCGGCAACGGACAACGACAACCCGTTTTGCCCGATGCTCATACTCAACTGATAAAAAGCCAAATTAAACGTACTATACCTACACCCCGTAATTATTGCTTATGATAAAGATTAAAGATCTCGAGAAAATCTACCGCACGGAAGACGTGGAAACCGTTGCGCTCAACAAGCTCTCGCTGGAAGTGCGGGAAGGCGAGTTTGTAGCTGTCATGGGCCCCTCGGGCTGCGGCAAGTCCACCCTGCTGAACATCCTCG
>DATAGL010000485.1:0-3798 GCA_036263755.1 Chitinophagaceae bacterium
GTTCCGGTTTCCCAGACATTTTCTTCTTCCGCCGGTACGCTGAACTGCCAGGCGGGGTTGAGGCCGGAAAGCCAGGCACCCCGGTGCCCGCAGGCGGGGACCACCCATTCCTGCAGGTGCTTTTGCTTTACGGCCTTTTCCAGCAGCACGGGCGCCCATTCCGGCGACACGATCTGCCCTTTTCCCGTACATGCCTGGAGCCAGAGCCGCAGCAGTGCAGCACTGTCGGTTTCCAGAATGTCCTTCAACACCCGGAGGGCATCCATCGTACAATAGGGCTTCTCTTCTTCCGGTGCCGGTGCCTGTGACCAGCCGGCTTTTACCGGGGGCACATAGCCGCAGCGGCGGTAGTTGGCCAACAGGGCGGCCCGGTGCAGGAAGCGGTCTTCGGTATCCAGTTCGGGGAGCTGAACAGCGGCCAGTTCGGGCGGCAGTTCCGTTTCGTTCCAACGGCCCCGTTCGGTACCCAGCATCGCTGTGGTGAGCAGGTTGTTCCAGGCGTTTGTCATAGCGGTTGATAGTTGTTTTGGTGCCATACGCCTACCGGCTCATAGTTGTTTTCCATGCCTACGACGGCCATCCGCAGCGGCCTGCCGCCGCTGAGCGCCAGCAGGGTCCACAAGCTTTTATAGTCCTCGGGGAGCGTTACCAGGTGCCCTTCGGCATCAGCCAGCCACCAGGCGCCTTCCAGCGGCACCGGCGTAATGTTTTCGACCACAAAAGGCCGCAGGCCCGTGAGCGGCGACTGCGCCGCAATAGATGCCTCCCGTTCGGCCACGGCACCCCAGTGGGCCAGTACAGCGCGCGGTGCCGTAGCCCGGGTGACCGCCTGTTTTCTGATGACGGCCCGGAGGGGCACGGCGGCCGGGTAATACACCAGCTCCGCTTCGATATACATGCCTGCCGTAAGTGAAAGGCCATTGCCGCCCTGGCCGCGCACGAAAAACTGGAGCACCAGTGCGGTGTGTCCGCTGGTGGTGCCCAGGAGCCAGTTGCGCTCCGTGGTCAGGGCCTCTTCCTGGGTAGTCTGGCGCGCAAGCACCAGCCAGGTGTCGGTAATACCGGGTTCATCCTTCAGGGACTCCTGGTCCTGCGGAAACCCGATCCGGTTCCGGACCTCCTGGTACAATACGGGGGGCAATACTTCCCTTTTCCGGTAACCGGACGCCACCAGGTACAACTGCAGCAGCTTATGGAGGAAGAGCGATTGCCAGCCTTCCTTGTAGTAGGGGGTTTGCCCGAGGTCGCGGATCATACCGGCGAGGCCGGGCGCCTGTGCGTCCTGCATCCGCCTGGCCATAGCCTCCCAGAAGGCATACCCTTTTTCCGGGACCTGTACCAGGCCGTTGCGCACGAGGTCTTTGATCCAAAGGAGCAGGTCGGCAGTGCCGTCGAGCACCTTTTGCTCCCGGGCCTGCCGGCGCTTCAGCTGGCCGGCTTCATCGGGGACCGATTCTTTGGGCGCGGCCTTCTTTTCAGCAGCACCGGCGCGCCGGGCCAGCCATTCGGCAGCCCATGCCGGTGCTTCGGTTTCGGTAAAAAGAGCTTGCTGCCGGGCATACAGCAATGCCAGGCCAAGGCCATGCTTGCAGGGAAACTTACGGCTGGGACAGGAGCATTTGAACGCAATGGCGGTGGTATCCATAACCGTTTGATAGGGCTTGCTGCCGCTGCCCTGGCACTCGCCCCAGAGGGCGGTGTCGTTCCTGCCCCTGGTCACCCATTTGCCGGGGCCGGACAGATCTTTTCCTGCTTTTTTGGAAGATTCATCCGGTGCCAGCGTTAGTATTTGGTCTTCAGAAAGGTGCACAGAGAGGGATTGTGGCCGGAAAATAGAAAGGGCGCAGCAATCCGCCAAATAATCCACGTCAGGAAGGTTTGGGCTTCCTGGTCCCGCTCAACGGAAGGGCATCAAACCCTTGCCCTCCTATCCAGCACCGGATGAGGAGCCGGCACATCAATCGGGCCCGTCCGGTACATATGGACCGGCTTTAGGGGAAACTTGGAGCTTACGGATTGTGTTCAAAAGGACAGGCAGGCCATCTTCCCGTCCATCGCAGAGACCAGTACCGTATTCTCCGTTAAGGGCTGCACGGCGGTTATGAGGCAGTTGGAAACTTTGTACTTCCACAGCAAACGGCCGGTGCCTTGCTGCAGCGCATACACCACCCCGGATTGGGAAGGCACGAATACGACCCCGGCCCGTTCATTCAGCGGGGTGGGACAAACATCGAAGCCCAGGTTTTCGTCAGCAACCCAGTTGACCTCCCGGCCGGGTGCGGCCGCATCGATGGCCTGGATGGACCCCTGCATGGTTTTTACATACACCTGGCGCTTATCTTCCGAAATGCCCATGGATTCCCTTACGAAATGCAGGCTGTCGTAATTCCGCCAGATGATGGCCCCGGTCTTTTTATCCAGCACGGTCATGTGCCGGTCGGGTGCCACCACAAACAGTCGGTTGCCGGATACCACGGGCCAGCAGGCGGCGGCCGAATACATCCGGTTCGTGTGTCCGCTGTGCCACTTCCAGGCCAGCTCACCGCTGGCCGCCTGCAGGGCATAGACCTCGTTTCCCCAGGAACCAAAGTACACGATGCCATCCTCCACCAGCGGTCTGGTTTCCACGAAGTTCCGGATGCCGCTGAATTGCCATAGCAGTGTTCCGGACCGGAGCGACAAAGCCCGGCAATGCCCATCGGAACCGGCCACGATCACCGATTCCCCATATGCAGCTGGCGAACTGACAATGGGCTTGCCCGTGGCATACTTCCACAGGAGCTGCCCGTTTCCCGCATTCAGGCACACAATATTTCCTTCGGTATCGGGGATCACCACGCGGCCGCCGGCCACCAGCGGGGTAGCCATTACGTTCCCCGGCACTTTGACCGACCACACCGGGCGCCCTTCCTTTGCCGTTACTGCATGCACATTCCCGGCTGTAGTGGCATACACCAGCAGCTCTTGATACACGCCGGCCCCGCCGGCCAGGTCGCTGCTTTCCTGGAGGGACCATTGCACCCGGACACCGGGGTATTGCCCGTTCATGCGGTAGTCGGGACGTTCCGGAGCCGGGGTCCATTGCGGCCTTGTCTCCTCCTTCACCGGAACGACGCACCAGGGCGGCAGGGTGGCCCTGCCCGGGCTCCGTTCAGAATAAACAATCGATTGATCCGTGACGGTGACAATGTTGTACCCACCTGCCGGATCTTTTGCCCGGAGATTGGAGCGCCCCATGATGCCGGGAACGCCTTCAACATCCATGAGCCGGTTATTGTGCCCGTGGCCGCATAAAATGGCTTTTACATTGTACTTTTTCAACCGCTCCAAAACCTCGTACCAGTTGTTGAGGGTGGCGTTCATCGGGTAATGATTCACAAAGATCAGGGGCTGTTCCGGGGGCACGGCCGCCAGTACGCTGTCGAGCCAAAGCAGGTGGTGCCGGGGTACCTGGCCCGGGCCCATCCGCATGTCGGGCCCGCTGCTGGTGCCGATGAACCGGACACCCTTATGCTCGAAATGAAAGGTCTCGCTGCCGAATAGTTTTGCGAACGATGTGGCCCCGCTTTCCGACCACTTCGTGTCGTGGTTCCCCGGCACCACGTACCAGGGCTTGTTGATCTGCTGCAGCAGCGACCGGGCCTGGAGCAGCTCTTCATCCGAGCCGAACTCCGTAATATCGCCGCTGACGATCACGAAGGCCAGGTCCGGTTGCCGGTTAATGTCCCCGATGGTTGCCTGCAGATCGGCGGCCCCCGTGGGGTTTCCTATATGCGTGTCCGAAACATGCGCAAAGCG
>DATAGL010000486.1:0-2648 GCA_036263755.1 Chitinophagaceae bacterium
CTGTCCTTTCACATCGGCAAAGTCTTCGGGGAAGTCGTACTGCGCCTCAAAGAATTCTTCCCGTGTATCCACTTTTACCGGCTTCAGGCCCGGGCGGCCCTCAAAAAAATCAAGCACCTCTTTCAGGTGGGTGACCCCGTAAACATCCAGGTTGTTCACCAGTCCCGCTTCACGGGCGTTGGCGGCGGGAACGAACAGTCCTTTAAAGCCTTCCTTGCGGGCCTGGATGGCAATGGGCAGTGCACCTTTGATCGGGCGCACCGTGCCGTCGAGACTGAGCTCGCCCATGATCACATAACGGCTGATGGCATCCAGGCCTTTAAGCTGCTCGGAAGCGGCCAGGATCCCGATGGCGATGGGCAGGTCGAAGGCAGTGCCGCTTTTGCGGATGTCGGCCGGGGCCATGTTTACGACTATGCGTGTCCGTGGCATCGTAAGCCCCTGCGTTTTGATGGCGCTTTCCACGCGCTGCAGGCTCTCTTTCACGGCACTGTCGGGCAGTCCCACAATGAGGCAGTCCTTGCCCGTGGCCATCCAGTTGACTTCCACGGTAATGGTTACCGCTTCCACGCCGTATACGGCACTTCCGAATGTTTTGATCAGCATAGTCGTCTGGCAAATTAGGGGCAAATGCGGAGGCGGTCAAACAAATAGGAAAAAAACGGTTCCCGGCAAAGGTTTTGCATCAGGGTAGGAAACGCTTGGTATGAAATCGTTCCTTACATACAGCCTCCTTTTCCTGGTGATGGCCCTGACGCTGACTTCCTGTGAGCTGGCAGGAGATATCTTCCAGGCCGGCTTTTATGCAGCCATCATCATCGTGGTGATCGTGGTGGTCCTGATCATCTGGCTGTTCAACCGGTTCCGCGGCAGAAGGTAATCACCGGTCTGCTCCTGCAGGGAAACTAACGGGAACGGATGTATCTTTTCTTCCGTTCCGCCGGCCGTTCTGCTGCCGATCAACTGCTTTTTATGCTCCACCGCTCCACGCTCCAACTGCTGCGCTTTCATTTTTCCTTTTTCCTGCTGCCCGTGTTCCTCTTTGCCCTGGCGCTGGTTCCGTCCGTAGACCCGGGCAGGGCCTGGCTGGCTTTTATCCTGCTGCATCTCCTCGTTTACCCGGCTTCCAACGGGTACAACTCCTACATGGACCGCGACGAGACCCCGATCGGGGGATTGCGCCACCCGATGCAGCCGACCCGCCAGCTGTTTTACGTGACTATAGTGCTGGATGTACTGGCCACGGGCCTTTCCTTCCTGATCAGCCCCTTCTTTGCGCTGGGTATTTTGTTCTACATTATGGCTTCCCGGGCATACAGCTACCGGAGGATCCGGTTGAAACGCTATCCGGTTACCGGGTTTCTGACCGTTTTTATCTTCCAGGGCGCACTGGTCTTTTTTCTCAGCTACCACGCGGCCGATGCCGGGCACACGTTGCAGGTGCCCCTGCTTCCCTGTTTCATTGCAAGCCTGCTCATCGGTGCATCGTATCCGCTGACACAGATCTACCAGCATGAAGCCGACCGCGCCGACGGCGTGATTACGCTTTCCTGTCTGCTCGGCAAACGCGGCACCTTTCTGTTCAGCGGCCTGCTGTTCGGAGGTGCTACGGCTGCCTTATTTTTCTGGTGGGCTCCCGACCGCCAACCTTTCCTGCTTTTCCTTGTTATCACCGCACCGGTGGTACTGTTTTTTTTGTACTGGATGCAGGCGGTGTGGCGGAACGAGGCGGCGGCTGATTTCCGGCACAGCCTGCTGATGAATGCGATTTCCACCCTGTGCATGACCGCTTATTTTTCAACCCTTATACTCAGTAACTAATTTGGCCAGAATACGATCCATAGGCACTGCAGTTCCCCAGTGGTGTCATCCGCAGCAGGACATCCTTCCCTTCATGCAGATTGTTTATGCCTGCACGGAAGCCGAAAAGCGCAAGCTCCGGTTCCTCTATGCGCAGAGCGGCATCCGGCAGCGGTTTTCGGTCCTGTCCGACTTCACGCGGCCGGCAGCCGAATGGACCTTTTTCCCCCCTGCGGAAAACCTGGAACCCTTTCCCTCGCTGGAACAGCGGATGGCCGTTTACCACCGCCATGCCCCGCAATTATCGGTTGACGCCATTCAGGATTGCCTGAACGGCGTGCTGGCACCGGACGAAGTAACACACCTCATCACGGTTTCCTGCACCGGCCTCAGCGCCCCGGGTCTCGACCTGCAGGTGATGGAGCTGCTCGGGCTGCCGCAGCATACCTTCCGGACCTCCGTGAACTTTATGGGTTGCTATGCCGCCATACACGCACTGAAGCTGGGAAATGCCCTTTGTACAGCGGATAAAAATGCACGTGTGCTGATCGTGTGCACGGAGTTGTGCACCCTGCATTTCCAGCGCGAGCCGACGATGGACAACATCGCTTCAGCCCTGCTTTTCGCGGACGGGTCCGCTGCCGTGCTGCTGAGCGCAGACGGCGACGGTCCCGAACTGACCGGCTTTTACTCCGAAGTGATCCCGAAAGGCCGGCGCGACATGGCCTGGGAGCTTTCCTCCACCGGTTTCCTGATGACCCTTAGCGGCTACGTGCCCGACCTCATAGGCGAAGATTTCCGCGGTGTGGTGGAACGCGCCGCCCGTGCTTCCGGAATGCAGTCCGGAG
>DATAGL010000487.1:0-3213 GCA_036263755.1 Chitinophagaceae bacterium
AACCTTATTTGCGCAGGACCGCCAGCAGCAGCAGGGCCCACCCTACGATAAACAGCAATCCGCCTATCGGTGTGAGGATGCCGATGCCCGGGACCACCGCCTTGTTCATCGCCTTCAGCGACACGATCAGGTACAGGGAACCGGAAAAAAGAACCACGCCCGCCAGGAAAAAGATCCCGGCATAATTCAGGAAACTGGACGGCGTCCGGCCGGCCAGGATGCCGACAACGAGCAGGGCAAAAGCATGGTACATCTGGTACTGTACGCCGGTCTGGTAAGTGGCCACCGATTCGGGGGAAACGAGTTCTTTCAGTTTATGGGCGCCGAAAGCCCCCAGTACCACGCCCAGCGCGGCGAGCAGGCTTCCCAGCGTCAGAAAAAGTTTTTGCATGGATGTGCTTTAAGAATGAAAGATAACATCAACGAGGCGATCCAGCGTCAGCTCATCACCCGGCACCTGAACGGAGGCCTGTTCGTAAAAGATCCGGCGGTCGGAAAATTTCTTCTGGATATAGCTTTTCAGCGCCTCGTCGGACAGGTCGCGGATCAGGGGCCGCTTCGCCTTTTCGCCCTGCAGGCGGCCGAACAGGCAATCCACCGAGCAGTGAATCCAGACCGTAGTTCCGGTCCGGTTCATGTAGCCGATGTTGTTGTAAAAACAGGGCGTGCCCCCGCCGCAGGCCATGATGAACGAATCGGTGCCTTCACTTAATTGGTGCAGCGTATCACGTTCCAGCGCCCGGAAGCGCTCCTCCCCTTCTTCGGCAAAAATCTCCGTTATGTTTTTCCCGGCAGCCGCTGTAATCCTGTCGTCCAGGTCCATGAACGGGATCTTCAGCTTCTCGCCCAGCAGGCGGCCCCAGTGCGACTTTCCGCAGCCCATGAATCCGATGAGATAGATTTTCATATGTTGAAGGCACCCGCATTTCGAATGTGCAGATTTGCAAATGTGCAGGTGTGCAAATTTAGGATTTAGCGGAATGAATAATTTTTGCCAGGACCCGGTGGATTGACTGGAGGTCTTCCAGTAAAGATCCGGGATCCGGGTAGTTTCCAGCCTTTAAGCAGATTTCGAGCCAATATCTGGTTTCTTCTGCTTCTTTGTATGCCAGCTTCATTTTGTGAATGGAATCAATCCGGCTCTCAGCACCTTGCGCTTCCCGCACATTGGCTCCAATTGAAGTCCCACTCCGGAAGAGTTGATTGGCCAGGTAAAACTTACGTAATCCTTCCAACTGCTCCGTAAACGCAATAACCTTGAGTGCAAAATCAAAGGTCAAGGAAACAATCAAATTAGGACGATCCATACATCTGCAAATCTGCACATTTGCATATTTGCACATCTGGTTGTTTCCCTCTACTTAAACGCATTTAACCCCGTCACATCCATGCCCGTAATGAGCAGGTGAATATCATGGGTACCTTCGTAGGTGATGACGCTTTCGAGGTTCATCATGTGGCGCATGATGGAGTATTCGCCGGTGATGCCCATGCCCCCGAGCATCTGACGGGACGTGCGGGCAATGTCGGCAGCGATCTCACAGCCGTTCCGCTTGGCCATACTCACCTGCTGGGGTGTGGCGCGGTTCTCGTTCATCAGGACGCCGAGCCGCCAGTTGAGGAGCTGGGCTTTGGTAATTTCAGTGATCATCTCCGCCAGCTTTTTCTGCTGCAGTTGGAAGCCGCCGATGGGACGGTCGAACTGGACCCGCTCCTTGCTGTAGCGCAGCGCCGTATCATAACAATCCATGGCCGCACCCACGCTGCCCCAGGCAATACCGTAGCGGGCTTTCGAAAGGCAGCTCAGCGGACCGCGCATGCCTTTCACGTTGGGAAGGATGTTTTCCTTTGGCACTTTTACATTGTCGAACACCAGCTCACCGGTGGCCGAGGCCCGCAGGCTCCATTTGCCGTGCGTGGTGGGTGTGCTGAAGCCTTCCATGCCCCGCTCCACGATCAGTCCGCGCACTTCGCCCGCTTCATCCTTGGCCCAAACCACGGCGACCTGCGAAAAGGGCGCATTCGAGATCCACATCTTGCTGCCGTTCAGGACCACGTGGTCTCCGGCGTCGCGGAACGCCGTCAGCATGCCCCCGGGGTTGGAGCCGTGGTCGGGTTCCGTCAGGCCAAAGCAGCCCAGCCATTCCCCCGATCCGAGCTTCGGCAGGTATTTCATCCGCTGCGCTTCGCTGCCGTAGGCATAAATGGGAAACATGACCAGGGAGCCCTGTACCGAAGCGGTGGACCGCACCCCGCTGTCGCCGCGCTCCAGTTCCTGCATCATCAGTCCGTAGGAAATGTAGTCGAGGCCGCCGCCGCCGTACTCTACCGGGATGGTGGGTCCGAAACAACCCAGCTCCCCCAGCTGCCGCACGATCTGCTGCGGAAACTCGGCCCGCTGGGCATAATCCTCAATGATCGGGGAGATCTCTTTCTTCACATACTGGCGCACGGTTTCGCGGATCAGTTTCTGTTCGTCGGTCAGCAACTCGTCCACCCCGAAATAATCGGGCGACTGGAAAAGGTCATTCGGCATAGTGTAAGCGTTGTGGGGCAAAGGTACGATTTAGGAAGTAGGATGTGGGAAGTGAGATGTACGATGTACGGTGTGGGACAGCGGTCGAATGGGATTTACGATTGACGAATTACGATTGACGATTGGTTGGGTGAGAGCTAGTCAGATGGCTAAGGGGATGAGATAACCAAGGGAACAATAGAGCAGATAATCAGGGAACAGGCATATGGAACCCTGGACTTCCGGATGTGTGAACGCCTGCCAATCACGGCTGACCAACCTAAAACATAAAACCTTAAACACAAAACCCGAAAAGTCCTAACTCACTTCGTCCCGAACTCCTGCGTCCAGTACAGTCCAGACCGGGCCACGCCCATTTCGGTAAAGGCGGCGCTCATCAGGTTTTTGCAGTGTCCGGGGCTTTTGATCCAGGCCTGCACCACTTCTTTTTCGGTGGCGTAGCCCAGGCCGATGTTCTCCCCGTAGGTTTTCCAGGGGTAACCCTGCCGGTCGATGCGCTCGCCGGCGTTGGAACCGTCCGGGGCAATGTGGCTGAAGTATTTTTTGGCGGCCATGTCGTTGCTGTGCACCTGGGCGGCTTTTTCCAGCTGGTTATTCCAGGTGAGGGCGGCGGCCGCCGGATAATAAGTATCCCCGCAGTTGCAGCCCTTTTTCCGCTGGTCGTTGACGAGCTTCAG
>DATAGL010000488.1:0-6193 GCA_036263755.1 Chitinophagaceae bacterium
AAAGGTAACCCGGAACGGGAAAAAAATTTTTTTAACCGGGAGACGGGTTACTATTTTTAAATTTTGGTATTAAAAAAGGAAGATTGAAAGCGGAGCAAAACGAAAAAAACCTGCTGCTGGGGCTGGCCCGGAATGATAAAAAGGCGATTGAAACCCTGTATAAGGAAAACTTCAATACTGTTCAGGCACTGATTATCAATAATAACGGGACGGCAGATGACGCAAAGGATATTTTTCAGGAGGCGATGATCGTTTTGTTTGAAAAAGTGAAATCCGGAACGTTTGAACTCAACTGTCAGATCAAAACATACGTCTATTCTGTAAGCAGGCGGCTTTGGCTCAAGCGACTGGTGCACCAGAACCGTTTTTCCCTTTCGGCAGAGCATGCCGATAACCTGGTGGCCGTTGAAGAAGATCTGGAGGAACACGAGCGGCGCAACACGGAATTTCATATGATGGAGCGGGCCATCGGCAGCCTGGGCGAACCCTGCAAAAGCCTGCTGGAAGCTTATTACCTGCAGAAGCGCAGCATGCAGGAGATCGCCGGCACCTTCGGCTATACCAATGCCGATAATGCCAAAAACCAGAAATACAAATGTTTAATGCGCCTGAAGAAGCTGTTCTTCTCGCAGTATAAAAACGAAACACCGTAATGGACGACCTTAAAATACTAGAAGCTGTGGAACGCTATATCGGCGGGGAGATGAATCCCGACGAGCGGCTCCATTTCGAGCAGCTCCGCAAAACCAGCCCGGAAATCGACCAGCTGGTGGTGGAGCATACCTTCTTTCTGCAGCAGCTGAACCGCTTTGACGAGACCAAAAAATTCCGCAACGCCCTCGACGACATTCATATCGACCTGGCCGAGAAAGGCCTGATCCAGTCCACCCGCCTCAAGGGAAAGGCGCGTGTAGTATACCTGTATAATAAGTACAAGCGTACCGCCGCCATCGCCGCTTCCATTGCCGGCTTTACGGCCCTGACCATGAGCGCACTGGTGTGGTCGCTTTCGCCCAGCAAAAAGATCCGCGACGATTACCAGCTGCTCAGCCGGGACATCAAAGGCAAGCTGGCCGACCTCGACCGGAAAGACCGCGAGCTGGCTCAAAAGATCGATATTGTAGCCGACAACACGCAGACCGCGGTCCCCGAAATCACCTATAAATCGGGAGGCACCGGCTTCATGGCCGATGCCGCCGGGCTCATCATCACTAACGCGCACGTCGTTCAGAAAGCAAAATACATTGCCGTGCAGAACAGCAACGGCAAGGACTTCCGCGCTGAAATCGTTCACCTTGACCTCGTACGCGACCTGGCCATCCTGCGGATCGCGGATAAAAACTTCAAAGCCCCTGCTGTCCTGCCCTACAGTTTTCGCAAGAGCTCGGCTGAGCTGGCCGAATCGGTTTTCACCCTAGGATTTCCCCGGGAGGAGCTGGTGTACGGCGAAGGCTACCTGTCCGCCAAGACCGGCCGGGAAGGCGACACTTTATCCTACCAGATCGCCATTGCCGCCAACCCGGGCAACAGCGGCGGTCCTATCTTAAATAAGAACGGGGAAGTAATCGGCATGCTGAGCGCCAAGCAAACGACTGCGGAAGGCGTGGTGTTTGCCACCCAGTCGAAATACATCCTGAGCGCACTGAACCGGCTGCCGAAAGATTCCGCCTTCGGGAACATAAAAACACCTGCCACCTCCAGCCTCAAAGGCCTGGACCGGATGCAGCAGGTGAAAAAAATGGCGGAATTCGTTTATATGGTAAAGATCAATTAAGCATTTTGCCAGAGGCTGGAAGGATAAGCCCCTTCGCCTACCAGGTTTTCCAGGTTCTGCTTCACCACGGGAGCATCTTCCTTATACGTCACACCAAACCACTGGGCAGTCGTCGGAATCACTTTGATCACGCCCTTGCCGGTACGGATGAACCGGTCGGCGGAATGGGGAATAAGGAATTCGGCTTTGGGGTGCTGGATGTTTCCTTCCAGGAAGGTCTGGAATTCCGCTTCCAGGAAACCGAACAGCGAAGGATGGAAGCACCAGAAATTCATGGATGACTTTGTATCTTCTGCCAGCTCCAGCTTAGTGCCGTCCGGCTCTTCCGACACCATCTTTCCGTTTTCACGATAAATCTTCAGGCGTTCGTTGATGGCTTCCAGGTTTCCGTTTCCGTCCATTGAGCATACGCCCCGGCTCACCGAGCCGTTCTCGGAAAGCGTGTTGGCCAGCGTGTAGCCTACCAGCGCATACGTGCTTTCATTGCATTCGTTCACCAGGAAATCATTGGCCTTCTGAAAAGCGTCGGCCCCGTAGAAATCGTCGGCATTGATCACTGCAAACGGTTCCTGCACGGCGTCGCGGGCGCAGAGGATGGCATGGGAAGTACCCCAGGGCTTCACGCGCTCGGCCGGTACACTGTGGTTGCCGAGGTAGGCATTCATCTCCTGAAACACGTACTCGGTCTTTATTTTCCCGGCCAGCTTCGGCTCGAAAATATTTTTGAAGTCTTCCGCAAAGTCCCTGCGGATAATGAAGACGACCTTATCAAAACCTGCCCGGATGGCGTCGTAAATGGAATAGTCCATGATGGTTTCACCGCCGGGACCGAACTGTTGGATCTGCTTCATGCTTCCGTAGCGCGATGCCATGCCTGCGGCCATGATCACTAATGTTGGTTTCATATCTGGTTTTTTAAATCGGGGACGAAAATAAATAAATTCGCTGCCATCGATGACGAAACAATTATTCGAGGCGCGGAAGGGCCGGCTCCAGTCCCTGAAAAATTTATACCAGGCGGAAAGGGTACAGCTGGATGTGCTCCGGCTCGATGAACTGCACCCGGTGGTCTCCGGAAACAAATGGTTCAAGCTCCGGCCCTACCTGGAAGCTGCGGCTGCAGACGGAAAAAGGGCCATCCTCACCTTCGGGGGCGCCTGGTCCAACCACATTGTAGCCACGGCGGCGGCCTGCCGGGCGTTGGGCTGGCCTTCTGTTGGCGTGATCCGCGGGGAGGCGCCGGCCGTTCCATCATCCGCACTGCTGCAGGCACAGGAATACGGTATGCAGCTTTTCTTTACTACCCGGGCGGATTATGCGGAAAAAAAGATACCGGAAGCTGCAAATCAACTGTTCCCGCCCGGCGATCTGGCCATCGTTCCCGAAGGCGGGTACGGCCTTCCCGGTTGCCGGGGGGCGGCGGACATCCTGGCGGCTGTAGATGCGGCTTCCTATACCCATATCGCCACGGCTGTGGGCACCGGCACCACGCTGGCGGGGCTGCGGCTGTCGGCGCCTTCCGGTGTGCAGGTCCTCGGTTTTCCCGTGCTGAAAGGCGGGGACGGAGGCCTTGCTGCAGCCGGGGCCCTGCTGCCGGATGAACTGCGCAATGGCATACACCTGCTGCCTGATGCCCATTGCGGGGGCTATGCCCGGCATACTCCCGGACTGCTTTCCTTTATGAATGAATGGTTTGGCCGGACCGGCCTTCCGACAGACTTCGTTTATACCGGTAAATTGTTTTTTGCCCTGGACCGGCTCATCCGCAGCGGAACCTTTCCGGGCGGCAGCCGCATACTGGCCGTTCACTCCGGTGGCCTTCAGGGAAACCGTTCGCTGCCCAAGGGAACGTTAATCTTCTGAAGTTCGTCTGCACCCTTTATTTTTGCCGCTATTTTAGTAGAAGATGGGAACGTGTAACATTTTTGGGGTAAGTAGTATTTGTAGTATTGGTGGTATTAGTAGTATTAGTTGGCGGACCATCCGTCCGGAGCAAGAGAAACGCTAGACATCACAAATACCACTAATACTACGAATACTACAAATACAACTCCCACCCCAAAATCCACCTGTCCCAACCTATATCTTTAATTTTTACAAATGCCGCCTGCGCACCGTATGAAGCTCCGCCCCTGTATCCTTATTCTGGCAATAACCCTGTTGACCGGCCCTTCGCTCCGGGCACAGCAGGACACCCTGCCGCAGTTCTCCTTACGGCATGTAGGCAATAACCGGGTGATCCTGGGCTGGATCAATAATTACCCGGAAGTGCTGCAGATATCCATTCAGCGGTCACATGATTCCCTGGCAGGTTACAAGACGATTCTGAGCGTGACCGACCCGATGGCCGTCCAGAACGGTTTTGCCGATACCAAAGCGCCGAACGATCATATGTTTTACCGGCTGTTCATTAACCTGGGCAAAGGCAACTTCTTTTTTACCCCGGCCCGCAAGCCGGTACAGGATACGGCCCGTAAGCTGCCGCCAACCGTCAGCCTGCCGCCGGCTGAAGTCGTGCCCGGCGCCATTCCTCCCAAAACCGAAACGGGCCAGCCGGTAAAGAAGCCCGATGTATTTGTGCCTTCCTCCTACATCTATACCGGCCGCGACGGCTACGTGCATGTGAATCTCCCCGGCGCGAGCGGGCATAAATACCGCATCCGCTTTTACGAGGAGGATGAAACGTTCCTGTTTGAAATCAAAAATATCCGGGACAATTCGCTGATGCTGGACAAGTCGAATTTTTATAGGGCCGGCTGGTACCGGTTCGAGCTGTTTGATGAAGAAAAACTGGTGGAGAAACACCGGTTCTACCTGGGACGCAGTTTTTAGCCGTTGACCAGCTGCAGACCGAATACTTTTTCAAAATTCCTTTTCAGACTTTCCTCGACATCGGGTATCGCCACCGGCGATCCGACTTCTGCCTGGAGTGAGGTCACTTTTTTGTTGCGGATTCCGCAGGGGATGATCGCCTCAAAATAGGAAAGGTCGGTATTGACGTTCAGGGCAAATCCATGCATGGTCACCCAGCGGCTGCAACGCACACCCATGGCACAGATCTTTCGCGCCCGGTCGGGCACGGCCGTATCAATCCAAACGCCCGTTTCGCCGGGCGACCGTTCCCCCTTCACGCCCCATTCGTCCAGGGTAAGGATGATCACTTCCTCCAGTTCGCGCAGGTACCGGCCAATATCGGTGTACATCCGCTCCAGGTCAAGGATCGGGTAGCCCACGATCTGGCCCGGACCGTGAAAGGTGATATCCCCGCCCCGGTTCGTCGGGTAGAACCCGATGCCCCGGGCCGCCAGCTCTTCTTCGGAAACCAGCACATGTTCCATTTTGCCGCTCTTGCCCAAAGTAAATACCGGCGGATGTTCCACAAACAGCAGGTAATGCCGGGTCCCGGGCAGGGGTTCAGCCAGTGTTGGGCGGGACACAGCGGATGTGGCTGCGGTAGCGGCTTCCCCATGCACCGGCAAGGCGCTGCTTTCTTCCTGTAACCGGAATCGCTCGGCTTTCAGCCGCAGGTTTTCCTGCAGTAACTGCTCCTGGTAATCCCAGGCGGCTTTATATTCCATACGGCCCAGGTGGCGGAACATGGCGGTCTGCTTTTCCATATTTTACAAAGGTACATCCCGCAGGGGCTTAATTTTGCCCCTTGTATGAACCCAGAAGAACAACCCCTTTCCGATCCGACGGCCGATAGCAGTGAGGAGCTGTACCAGCGCTTTCAGTTTTCCGTGGACAAGGGCCAGGAGCCCCTGCGCATCGATAAGTTCCTGATGAACCGGATCGAAGGCGCCACCCGCAACAAGCTGCAGCAGGCCATCAATACCGGACTGGTGCTGGTGAATGAAAAGGAGGTGCGCCAGAATTACAAGATCAAGCCCTATGACAAGATCGTGGTCTACTCCGACCTTTCGCCGGAAAGCACGGAGGTGGTACCCGAGCGGATGAACCTGAATATTGTGTTCGAGGACGAGGAGCTGATGATCATCAACAAGCCGGCGGGCATGGTGGTACACCCCGGCTCAGGCAATTATTCCGGCACCCTGCTCAACGGCGTGGCCTGGTACCTGCAGCAAAAGAATCCCGGCATTTCTGAAGTGGTCCTGCCCCGGTTCGGATTGGTGCATCGCATCGATAAAAACACCAGCGGCCTGCTGGTACTGGCTAAAACCGACCGGGCCATGCGCCACCTTGCCCGGCAGTTCTTCGATCATACCGTACGCCGCCGCTACCTCGCCCTGGTCTGGGGCGATATGGAGCAGGAGAAGGGCACCGTCGTTGCGCACGTGGGCCGGCACCTGCGCTTCCGCAAACTGTTTGAAGCTTATCCCGAAGGAGACCACGGCAAAGAAGCCATCACCCATTACCAGGTGGTGGAGCGGTTCAATTATGTGACCCTCGTGCAGTGCG
>DATAGL010000489.1:0-5149 GCA_036263755.1 Chitinophagaceae bacterium
CTAATGCGTCAGAAGCCGCCCAAATTCTATATGCTATAGGCGAGCGAAAACTTGCCAGCACACTCGAACAAACAAAAGTGCAGGCTAAGGGTTCCGGAAAGCTTGGCATTTTGGGATCTCTGTTTGGATCGAAGCCCGAGCCTTGGATGCATACAGCACATACCTTTGGTTTTCTTCCCATGCAACAAAAGCCGGAAGAGGAAGGAGTAATTGTTTCTGCTGGCAAGATCCAACCCGACGAGCAATTAAAAAATGGACGCATTAAAGTCACTTTGAATCGCCTTCGTGTGGCATCATATCCGGGAAAGGGTGAGCACAGTGTGTTGTTTGACTTTTATGCGCGCAATCAAACAAAAGAGGGTGGTGAGGACGTACATTTTAATGCAACCTTCCGGGTGCGAGAGGGGTCAGAGGCGGGTATTGTAGGCTATCCTATATTCCTAGGGCTCAATGTAGGAACGGAAGGGGTTTCCTTTAAGTGTTTTACAGTTAATGTAAAGAATAAAGACGATGAAAAGTTTTTAGGGGTTCTCGAGTCCAGTGTATTCAAAAAAGGCTTGCAATTGGCTACAACCGTGCAACCAGCACTTGCCCCGCTTTCGGAACTGGCGGTTGGGATTACCAAAAGCATTGCGACCCGTAATCGCAATGTGGCGGTGCAGGACTTTTATATGGGCCTGGACTTTGGAGGAGCAAGAATGGGAGCCCGACTTGCACAAGGCGATTACATTGCTGTGCAGATACCAGCGAATGAGCAGACTTCCTGGCGGTGGAAGGAGTGGAAATACGATGCGGATTCCGGTCATATTCGGAAAATAACAGATGGTTCGCTCATTCCATTTAACTATATCGTTTTTGGTGTCAGTAAATTTTAGCGAGCATTGTCCACCACTTGTTTGATTTTACTCTGTCTAATTCTACTGGCTCCTTCGGCTACATTCTTTAATCTTGCAATAAAACGAATACAAGAACTTGAGTCGACTCGAATAACTAGTCTCCTCTAGCGAGAGGTAGACTTGAACTCTAGTTGTTGAAAGTCTCATCTATATCGAAAGTTATTATTCCAATTTAGAAGAGAAGGGTGATTTTTGTTTTCTGACCTGGATGATAGGAGGGGCTGTACTGGATAAACCCTACATGGACTAAGTCGTTGATGTATTTATGATAGGTGGCCACACTGGATATTTTGGTCAACCGCATCAGTTGGTTACGGGTGATAGTCATCTCTTTTGAGGGTGTACCCAAATCTATTAAATAATAGAGGACTTGATACAGGCAGAGGTGGCCTGTTTTCAGGCGTGGTTCTTTACCAAAGGCTGTGTAAAACGCATCCAATGACATTTCCAGGCCCGTTTACGCTCCGTGAGGCTTTTGGCTCAAAAGCGCTTCCACTTCTTCCCATTTATAGTAGTAGGTTCCGCCCACTTTGGAAGGGGTCAGCCTGCCAGTGGTACGCAAGGTCTGCAGCGTGCCGCTGGAAATTTTTAAACGGGCGCGGACTTCCCGGCTTCGAAGCCACTGGGGCGCACTTGCGGAAGCCGAACGGTTCAGTAGGGCGGTTAAATCCTGGAGCAGTTGCTGTCGGAAGGACTGCAGGTCCTCCCGGGTAATCACCTCTGTTGCCATACACGATTCTTTTTCACTGGTTGCTTCTAACCGCCCTTTCCCTGCCTTGGGTTGAACAGACTTTGGAAATGACCGGGGTAGGCCACCAGTAGTGAATATACCCCTCCTAGTCGGTGGTGGCACTTAAAAATGGATAAGAAATAGAGTGGCTTTCTATTCCTTTGCCGATCCGGTCCGGCATTTTCCATCTGTCCCCGATGTTCGTGGGTGGCTCGGGTTCAAATCGTAGGGTTGGGAAGGTAAAGTGATTTCCTTTTTGTCCATTAATAACACGAACCACTAGTCTTTCAGGATCGCTTCCAACAGCCAGCCCGCTGAGGGTGATGGTGAAGGGGCTGCCTGCCCAGGTATAATAGTAGTGGCTGAGAGAGGGGTATGGTGTGCCCCAGTCATGGACCAGCACCCCGTTCAGCGACAGCAGGGTCGGAAGGGCCATGCCCAGCATGCCGATCAGTTTGCGCAAGGTGTAACCAGTGGTCAGCCAGGGTTCATTTTTCCCGTCAAAGGAGAGGTTCAGGGCCTCCTCCCACTGGGAAGCGGATGGGCTTTTCATGACCCAATTTAATCCGTATCCCTTTGGAACAAAAAAGAAAAGGCCCGGTCAGGGCCTAAAACGGAAAGGTCGTAGAAGGAACCTCTGTACCAAAGAGGTCAAGATTCCCAGGCCCCTTTTTACTATAAGCTTACTAAAGGACTATATGTTCCTTCTTTTACCCCTCTTTACGCAGCTTGCCCCGCAGCACCTCCATATCCTGACCCACTTTTTTATTTAAGATGCGGGCGTAGTGCTGGGTTTGCCTTAGCGTCTTGTGGCCCAGCATCCGGCTTACGGATTCAATGGGTACGTCGTTGTTTAAGGTGACAGTGGTGGCAAACGTGTGACGGGCCGTATGAAAGGTGAGGGTCTTGGAGATGCCGCACAGGTCCGCCAGTTCCTTTAAGTAAGCATTCATCTTTTGATTGCTGAAAACCGGCAGTACCCTTCCGGTAGCTACACAGCGGGGATCGGTACGGTATCGGTCCATAATGGACAGGGGGAGGGGCAGGAGCGGGATGGCCGCCGCCGTGCCCGACTTCTGGCGCTGGATGTGGAGCCACCGGTGCCCGTCAATGCCGATCTGGACTTCCGAGGTTTTTAATTTTTGAACATCGGCGTAAGCAAGGCCCGTATAGCAGGAAAAAAGAAAGATGTCCCGCACGAGGGTCAGGCGTTCGGAAGTCAGGGGTTTTTGGGCCAGCCGCTCCAGTTCTTCCCCTACCAGGAAATCCTTCACCACCTCACGACGCGCCATTTTATAGCCCTGGAACGGGTCCTGCTTCAGCCAGCCCCGCCGTACGCAGAGCAGAACAATTTTTTTTAGGTCGCCGAGGTATTTCATAGCGGTGTTGTGGGCGCAGGCTTCCGCTTTGAGGTACCATTCAAATTCCTGGATAAAGGCATAGGTCAGGTCCTCCACAGGTATATCGGCTTTCTTGTACCGGGTTAGCAGGAACGACCGCGTGTGGCGGAGTGTCGTCTCAAAATGAACAAGGGTACCCCGGGCAAACTCCCCACGCCGGATGAGCTTTTCCATCTGATCATTGTGTTCCTTAAAGGTTTGCAGCAAGAGGTGCTTGGGGGCTTTTTGCTTTCCGGTGAGTTCCCCCTTGATGAGCGCAAGGTCGGGCGTTTGGTTGTGGGCCATTTGGTTGCGGTGGATCTCAAAGACGCGGCCTCTTACCGTATCCAGGTACGCATTGAGCTCCCGGGCATCTTCTTTGGTGCCGGTGGCCTTCCCGGTCTTGTGGTTCCAACGCAGCGGGTCCCACTGGCGGTGCAGGGACCATTCCAGGCGCTGGTTACCAAGCGTAATTCGGAGGTAAATGGGATGGGTTCCTTGTTGTTGCGTAGAGAACTTGCGGAGGCGGAACAACAGATGCAGCGAATGCGCGGCCATAAATCAAATTTTTGAAGGTTATAAAATTCGATTTTCCGGGCGGCAAAGTCAAGATGTTCAAATTCTGAACGGGTTCACTTTCAAGGGTTTAACCCCAAAAAAGGAGCAGTCTTCAGCCCATGGGCCACTGTCCCGAATTTGCTCCTTTTCTTTTGAGCATTTTTGCACCGTTTGACGACCTGCTGGAAAAGAAAAAGCCTGTAATCCAACGATTTACAGGCTTTTGATCTTTTTTGACGGGCAGTCTTGCGGTGAGGGCGGGATTCGAACCCGCGGTACGGCTTTACAACCGTACGACGGTTTAGCAAACCGTTGATTTCAGCCACTCATCCACCTCACCGGCTGAAGGGTTTCCCCCGCAAGGGCAGCAAAAATAAAGAGAACGACCTGAAAATCCGAAAAAAATATAGAGGGCGCAGACAGCCGTCCCGGAGGACCCTGGATTTTTAGGCGGTCCGGGTGCAACGGCTTTGCAGATGGGCAAAGCCTCCTGCTGCCTGCGTGGCAAAATACGTGCATGGCTGCTTCCTCCCGCTGCTGGGCTCCCGGCTGGCCGGATTCAATTATAAAGTTGTTAAAGCTCCCTGCCAGAAGCAGGAATACTCCTTTGCTGCGTAACTTAAAGCTGCTCCGGGAGAAACAGATCATGGGAAACGGGCGATGTGCAGGAGGGGCCTTTCATTCTATAAATCAAAACTAAAAAGCAAATGAAAACAATGCTTCGCCTCGGCCTTGCAGCTGGGCTGTTTATGGGTGTTAGTTGCACCAAGGACAGGTTACCGGATGAATCCGCACAGGTAAAGCCTTCCGATGCGGCAGCGGTAACGGCTCTGCTGAACATCAACGATGCCGTTCGGATTTCGGGCGCCTTACCCGGACCCGTGCCCGGCGGGCCACAGTTTGCCTGGGAGAAGGCGGAAGGCATTTCCCTGCCGGGTAAATATTTCATATACCGCCTGCCCCTGCAAGCAGGTACTGCAGCAGGTTATTATTTACAGGTAAAGGGGGCCAGCCATTACTTCCGTGTGGAAAGCGCACCGGGATTTAGAGAATGGCTGATCCTGCCCCTGCCTGCCTCATTGGATACAGGGACACTTATAGTGAACATTGCCGCTTTTAATGCCGCCGGAGCGGTGAGCCGCCCGATGGAGGTGGCAGTAAAGGTGGGCGGAGTATCCGGGGCTGCGCTGTTTACGGGGACCTGGGACCGTACCGGAGAAAAACTCAGTTCCGGCGCCTGGTCTGAAGGCCCTACCGTAGAGCGGGAGGGCAGCCGGTACCCATTCAATTGCATCAACAATGTAGTGGTCAGCCCCCACGTATCCACGGATCCGCATCCGGTGGTCTGGTTACCGGAAAAGAAGTACACGGTAAGGCGGGAAACCTGGAGCTTTGGCAGGGACGGCAGCTTTCAATCAGTCACGGAGCAGGATGTCCGGACCCTGGACCTGCAACGCTCCGCATGTGATGCCCCTCAGTACCGCTCCGAAATCACTGGGCAGGTACTTCAGGAAAAAGGAGGCTGGTACTATGAGCCCATGTATCGCCGGGTCTTCCTGCTATCGGGCATCGACGCGCCCGGCCCG
>DATAGL010000490.1:0-4373 GCA_036263755.1 Chitinophagaceae bacterium
AGGCGTTCCGCGGGGTAACGGTCAGGGTAACGGTCGTCAGCAGGCTGTCGCAGCCTGAGGTGTAGCGCAGCGTATCCAGGTACGTGCCCGAAACGGACACCACCCTACCGGAAGGCAGCGCGTACACCTGGCCCTGGCACAGCGAAACGGGTACCGCTTCCCGGCGCACCGCCTGCACCTGCAGGCCGATGGTGGCAATGACGCTGTCGCAGCCGCCCGGGTACCGCAGGGTATCGCTGTAGGTACCGGCCGCACTGACCCACCGCCCGGAGGGCAGCTGGTAGGAGCTGCCCGCGCAGACCGTCGCCTGTTCCGCCACCCGGCTGACCGTACGCTCCTGCACGGTAGTCGTAATGATGCTGTCGCAGCCGGTGGCGGCGCGCAGGGTATCGAGGTAGGTTCCGGCACCCGCCTTCCGCCCGGAAGGCAGGGTGAACAGGGCCCCGGCGCATATAAATACGGACTGCTGCGTGCGCACCGCCGGGTGCACGGTCAGCAGGGTGACCACGATGCTGTCGCAGCCGCCGGCGGTGCGGAACCGGTCTTCATACAGGCCGGCCGTGCTGACGGTGCGCCCACCCGGCAGCGTGTAGCGCTGCCCGGCGCAAATGGCCGCCTGCTCCGTGCGGCGCACGGCATCCGACACCGACAACACCGTGGTGATAATACTGTCGCAGCCGGTTTGCGCGGTAAACACTTCCCGGTACTGCCCGGCGACCGTAACCACCCGGCCCGAAGGCAGGGTGTAGGATTGCCCCGAACAGATGGCGGCGGTCACCGTTCGGTCGGTAACCGGGTGTATCGTCAACCGTACCGTAGTCAGGACACTGTCGCAACCGGTAGTATACCGCAGCGTATCGCGGTAGGTGCCGGCGGCATCCACCACCCGCCCGGAGGGCAGGGTGTAGCGCTGTCCCGCACACACGGCGGCATCGGCCGTTTGACGCGCCGGGGACTGCACCGTCAGCGTAACCGTGGCAATGGCGCTGTCGCAGCCCGTCGTATAGCGCAGGGTGTCGCTGTAGGTGCCCGGCTGGTCAACGGACCGGCCCGACGGCAGCTTATACGGGGTACCGGCACAAACCACAGGACGCAGATTGCTGCGCTGGACGGCCTGCTCGCGCACCGTATAGGTGACCACGCTGTCGCAGCCCGCTGCCGACCGCAGGGTTTCGGTATATACCCCGGCCCCTACCTGCCGGCCCGATGGCAGGGTGTAGCGTGCACCTGCGCAAATCGTTTCGCGGACGGCCGAGGTAAGGGTCGATACTACGGTCAGGTTCAGGGTGCGCACGCTGTCGCAGCCACCCGCCGAAGGATACGTGTCGGTATAGGTACCCGACGCCGAATAGCCTTCATACGACTGCCCCTGGCAGATCGTTTTGTCAATGGTGGTGGTCACCCGGGCCGTCACGGTGAGGTGCAGGGTACGGGTGCTGTCGCAGCCGGACGCGGTGGTAAACCGGTCCACGTAGGTGCCGGTGGCGGCATACCCTTCGAACTGCTGCCCGGAACAAATGGTCTTATGGATAACGGAAGAAGGACTGCCCGTTACTTGGAGCGAATGGGTCCTGGTGCTGCTGTTGATGGCGCCTCCGCAGGCCGCGCGTGTGATCGTCAGCCGCACGTTCTTGGTGCCGGCCGTGGGCCAGGTTACGGTGTACGGGCCCATGCCGGATCCGGACTTCACGGTGCCGCCATCCCAGTCCCAGGTAAACGTGTACCCGGTCGCCGGCGGCACGAGGTCGCCGGTGTAGCGGACCACCACATCCTGGCCGGTTCCGCAGACCGGGTTCGGTGACAGGGAGAAATCGGCGGAGTTGTCGGAATTCGCAATGGAGCAGATATCATCATACACGGCATTGACCACCGACTGCGAGGAGTACTGGTTCGTAAAGGAAAGAAAGGCGATGTTGGCCGCGCCCGATTCGCAGGCCACCGACCGGTCGTCGCGGTAGATCGTTATGGGCGTACCCGGCTTGCCGGTATAGGTGCCCGCCGCATCGTTGTAGGAAACAAACTTCTTGTTGTTCACATACACATCAATGATCCCGGTGGCGCCGTTCCGCGTAAAGGTCAGCAGGTAGTAGGTGGAGGCATTGAAGAAGGGACAGTCGCCGACAATGCCGCTGGGGTAAAAGTCGAGGCACCGGCGGTCGTCCACCCCGCTGGTTTTATAGTAGATGCCTTCGTCCAGGGCACCGTTGGAAAAGTCGATGATCCGGGCCCAGGAACGGCTCCCGAAATCGGTGGTCTTTACGTAGATGTGGATGGTGTAGGTATGGGTGATGGTATTGCTGGTATTGGGATAGCTCAGCCCCCAGTGCATATTGGTGTGGTACACGGTACGCCCGATGCCGCACTGGGGCAGGTTGTCGGTCACGAAGCCGCCGGGCGTGGCCGCGGCATTGCAGCTCCCCTCGGCCGGCACCGGCGTCAGGTCGGGACCGCACTCAATAGAGGTGGTGGAAAAATTATTGAAGAACCGGTACGAATGCTTGATCACCTGCGCCTGCGCCGTTCCGGCCGCCAGCAGGGAGCACAAAAGAACAAAAAGGAACGTTGTTTTCATGGTGTATCGCGTAATGTCGAGCGGCAGGGCTGCGTCCGGGGCACCGATAATATTTCTCCGGGAGGCGTCAACTGGTTCCCGGCAGGAAGCGCATGTATAATGCACTACCCTGGAAAAATGTTTTTCAGGATCAGCTCCGGTACCGTCAGCAATCGGTCCGGACAGGTCATTGGATGGAGCGGGGCGCTTCGGGAAATACTTCCGCCGTACGGAAGCCACTGCGGTTATTGGGGCTGCAAGTTAGATGGTACCCGCTCCTGTTTCGGCGGGCTTTGAACGGGCTGTCCTTTTCGCTACATGAATTGTGCGCGGGATTGAATTGCACTTTGCAAGAGCCGGTCGGCTGGTTACACAGGTATCCTTCGGTGCTTCCGGTGAGTGCTTTGCGACACAGGGTCATCGGAACACCGCATCGGCCGGTTCTTCGGACACGGTCCAGCTGCCTTCCGCTATTTCCGCTTCCAGTTCACCCCCGTCCCAGCCGCAGTAGCCGATGAAGACCTTCAGGTCCCCTGCCGGGAGCTGCCCTTTCCGGAGGGCGGCCAGGGCCCCGCGGAAATCGCCGCCGGAATAAAGGCCGTTTCCGGCGCCGGCGCCACCGGCAATAAGGTCCGGCCGGCGGTGCAGGAAAAACAGGTGCTCCCGGTCCACCGGCCCGCCGTCGTACAGGGGAAGTGGCGTATCGTGTTTGAATTCTTCCAGCTCGTTGAGCGACCGGCCGAACGGACGGTTGACCACATAGCCCACCGCGCCCCGTTCATTGTATTCGGAGATAAAAATCACCGCGCCGGAGAAATCCGTATCGTCCAGTGCCGGGGTGCTGTTGAGGAATACGCCTGCCTGCAGGTTCATGGTTCGGAAACGCTTGGTGCGGCTGCAAATTAGTGCGAAAAGCGGAGCCGCCGGAGGGAGCGGATAAATGCGCTGCGGCCCGCGGCTCCCGCTTCGGGTAAGGAATGAAAGCCAATGACCGGGAAGCCGTGCAAAAAGGCATCGGCCTGTTGCGGAAATACCTGTAACTTCTGATCCCGTTCCAAGCATATAAAACCGGCAATCCCATGATGCAAAGAAGACAGTTCCTCCGGCAAAGCAGCCTGACGGCCCTGGGCCTGACGTTTTTACCCGCCTTCGCCCGCAAGGCCGTGGCCAGCGAGCGCGTGCGTCTGGCCATCGTAGGCCTCGGCGGCATGGGCACACAGCACCTCAAATGGTTCGCCGCCCTGCCCGAAGTGGAGATCGTGGCCCTCTGCGACGTGGACCGCGACCACCTCGACACCGCGCTCAAGACCCTTTCCGCCCTGAACCCGCAAAGCAAGGCCCAGGGCTATGCCGACTTCCGGCAGGTACTGGACCGCAAGGATATCGACGCCCTTTCCTGCGCCACGCCCGACCACTGGCACGCGCAGATTGCCACCCTCGCGTTTGAGGCGGGCAAAGACGTGTACGGCGAAAAACCGCTTTCCTACGATGTGCGCGAAGGACAGCGGATGCTCAAAGCCCTGAACCGCCACAAGCGGGTGTTCCAGATGGGCAACCAGATCCATGCCGGCGACAATTACCACCGCGTGGTGGAGCTTATCCGCTCCGGCGCCCTGGGCAACGTGCACACGGTGCGCCTGTGGAAGACCGGCGCCCCGCCCGACCTCGGTCCAGCGAAGATCCAGGCGCCGCCGCCCACCCTGGACTGGGATATGTGGCTCGGCCCTGCGCCCTATACGGACTATACGCCGCAGCGCTGCCACTTTACCTACCGGTACTTCCTTGATTACTCCGGCGGCGTGTTTGCCGACTTCTGGTGCCA
>DATAGL010000491.1:0-5695 GCA_036263755.1 Chitinophagaceae bacterium
TCCGGCAAATTAGCGTATCGCGGAAACCCAGGGTGATGGGCGGTTTGGTAATAATGGAGAGAATTTGCGAAACGGTATCGGTGCATCCAACGGTGTTGGTCACCCGGAGCAGTACCGTCTTATTTCCGGTAGACGGGTAGGTATACTCAGCCTGTTGCTCCTGGGCCGCATCATCTGCCGCACCCGGTTCGCCGAAATCCCACTGCCAGCTATTGACCACGCCGTATACCGAAGTGGACCGGTCCCGGAAGCGGGAGGGATTGGTGGCACAAATTCCAAGTGCCGTAAATGCCGGACGAAAACCGGGATAGACTTTCACCGGCGCAAGCGTGGAGTCGGTACAGTCGCCGCCCCGGTTGATAACAAGCCGGACATAGTATAAGCCGGTGTCAGCAAAGGTATAAGTGCCGTTTTTATCGGTACTGGTATAGAGGATGGCACCGCTGCGGTTCTGAAATTCCCAGTACTGGGTAGTGATCAGGGGGCTGGTGGAAAGATTGGTTACCGTCAGGGTGCGGGTATCACGGCAGAGCTGGTATTCCGGTTCCAGTTTGGCTCCGGCGATGGTGCACGGTGCTATATTGATCTGAATGTCCTTTCGTTTCCGGGCAATGACCCTTCCGTTCCGTACTTCCTCCACGCAGACCGTCACCACATAATAACCTTCCTGTGCCGGAGCAGTTCCTGTGATCAGCCCCGTTCGGGAATCAATAGAAACTTCTGGACCCAACGGTGCACCGCTGGAATAGCCGGATCCGTAGGGAAGACTGCTGTAAGGAGGTTCAAAGGGAGGGAAGGCATCTATGTTCCCGTTTTCGCCACCCATGTAGCCCGCACAGAAAGAATAACGCAAGTCATCACCGTCTTCATCCGTAGCCTGGAAGCTGTACTGAAAGCGGTTGTCCGCACAAATGACAACCAGGTCGCTTCCAATGAACCGGGCGTTGTTGTTCTGAGGGAGGTTCATTCCGCCGGCCGTGCCGGGAATCTCAGCCGTGTAGGTGGCGCCGATCCGGCCATAGCCGCCTACCAGGTTCTGAAGCGAATTGACCCGGTAAACGAATTGTCCCACCAGAAGGTAGCCTTCAGAATTGGAGGGAAGGGAAACCTCGAACTCGTAATATCCTACTTCATAACAAATGGGCGGAGGATCTGTGATGCATTTGTTGGTATTGGCCATTTCAAGAGTCTCCGTCCGGGTCAGCGATACGTCGATGTCCTGCACCCGCACGTTGGAATTGCGATTGAACACGGAGATAATGGCATTTGCATTCAATTGCCGGGAAGAAAAGCAGGACCGGTACAGCTTGAGTGTTCCTTTGTACTGGTGCCTTCCGTTCGCGTTGCCGATGTAGCTGTAATACATTTCACCGCCGGTAATATGATCGGCCCGGCTGGTCAGGGCCCAGCCGGTAAAGAGCATCAGGAGCAAGAGCGTTTTCTTCATCGCGCAGCACTAAAGGGTGATGATTGGTACACAGCGAGGTGGCGGGCGTAATACCTTCGAACCATAATTTACGAAATATCTGTCTCAAACGATTTGATTGACCGCTGCCGCTCCCATATTTACCGGTTGTTTTTGATAAAAGCAGTGCGCTTTTCTTTTCCAGGGTGGATTTTCCTAAAGATGAGCGCTCCCGGGTTTATTGCAGAGCTGCTGCCGGAAACAGGAACACCTTCCGCTTTCATCCGGAAGGTGTTCACTTGGCGTGCAGTTTAAGCAGGTCAGTATATTTTATCCCCGACCGGCTGGCTGAGGAATTCCACAATGGCTTCCCGGTTGGTAAATACTTTTTCCAGGACCCGCTTGAATTCGTCCGGTGAATAACCCAGGTTCCGGGCAAGGTCTGCCAGCTGGAACGGATCGGAAGCAACGGGAGCCGGTTGATGGAATGATGAAGTAAGGGTAGAGATGTGTTGCATGTAACGTTTAAGGACAGGGGATAAAAAACTTGTGCCAGCCTTATATTCGCAAAAACACGGCACATGGAACTACTCCAGATTTCTTTAAGCGATACGGGCTGGATCGTGCTGGCCCTCCTGATCCTGATGCTGACTGTACGTTTCCTGCGCCGCCGGCGTTAGTTTTCTATCTATGGACCTGCTTAATTTTGCTGTATGTATAGCAGGCAACAGGCTTCTGAATTGAGACAGGCATTCTGGACCACTTTCGGCCAGTACATGGCGCCGGTGCCTTCCGCAGAAGGCGAACGGATAAACTGGATCAATTACCGCACGGGTGAAAAGGGCATCCGCTTTCATATGGAAGCGGAAAGCAGGAAAGCTTCTGTGGGCATCGAACTGACCCTGCCGGATCCCGGTGTCCGGCTGCTGTACTTCGAACAGCTGCTCCGGTGGCAGGACCGGCTGGAAGCAGAGACCGGAGAGAAGTGGACCTGGCTGCCGGAAGATTTAACTGCCGACGGGAAAGAGATCAGCCGGGTATTCACGGAACTTCCCAACCGTTCGGTGTTCAGAAAGGAAGACTGGCCGGTACTGATTTCTTTTTTCAAGGCCCGTATGCAGGCCCTGGACCGCTTCTGGAGCGAAGCAAAATACAGCTTTGAAGACCTTCGTTGATGTTATCCCTTCTGCCAGTTCCAGACCACCACATTCCATTCATCCTGCGTATCGCGGTAGGTATGGATCGTCTGGAATCCGACCCTGTTGTGGGCTTGAATGGAGCGGAAATTGGAGGTAGAGACTTCGGTAATCAACAGGTCGAAGTCCTGGCTGTAGAACTGGCGGTGCCCTTCATACAGTAAGGAAAAAATACCCTTCCCGCGGTAGTCCGGATGAACGCATACCTGGCCCATTACATAGTACGAACAGGCTCCTAAGGGGCGACCATCAATGGATCACGTTTCTATATGCTCCAGCCTCGTCTGGAGGTCGGGATGAAAAGCCCCGCTTTCCCGTAGTGTGACCAGCGCATAGCCGGCAACCCTGTCTCCGTCCTTAACAATAACGCTGGGTGCGAGCTGGTGCAGTTGTGTCAGCAGGTCTTCGCTGTACAGCCAGGTGAGAAATCCGGTTTCCTGTTTTGCCTGTTCGGAAAGGACCGTACGCAGGTTGGATTTGTTCAGTTCATGAATCTGCCGCAACTCTCCGGCTGTCTGAACGAGGGTGGGTTGAAACATAGGGCAAAATAAGGAGGGATGCGGCAAAAGGTGTATTTTCCGGTTATAAAAATTAAAGCATATGCCGGTCAGAAACCTCCGCCTGTTCCTGTTTCTTTTCCTTTGTGCTTTTGTAGCGATGGCTTTCCGGATGAACCAGCAGACGGACCTGAGCGGGACGTGGTTGCGGAAGGGTGAAGGACCTTCCCAGGTGCTCCTGTTGGCCGATGGCTACGCCGTGCTGACGGAGTACGACCTGGAAGGAAAGCGGTTTCTCCGGAGCCGCGGCGGAACCCTCTCGGTAGAAGGGGAGCAGGTCGGCCTGGGCATTGAATTCAATACTGCTGACCCTGCCACCGTGGGTACCCTGCAGCGCTTTACCTTCCAGGCACAGGCCGGTACCCTGACAGGTCCGGACGGAAGTATATGGGAGCGGAAAGAAAAAGCACAATCCCCTCTGGCCGGCACCTGGCGGATCACTGAGCGGATGCAGGAGGGTCAGTTGGTGCCCATTCACCAGACCGGAACACGCAAAACCCTGAAATTGCTGACCGATGGCCGCTTTCAGTGGGTGGCGATCGATCCGGGCAAGAAGGAATTCAGTGGTACCGGGGGTGGCCGGTACACCTTTAAAAACGGCACCTATACCGAACATATTGAATTTTTCTCCCGCGATTCCACCCGGGTGGGCGCTTCGCTTTCCTTTTCCGACAAAGTGGAAAACGGCAAATGGCACCATACCGGCCTTTCTTCCCGCGGAGAAAAAATTTATGAAGTGTGGAGCCGGATTACGGCCCGGTAATCATTCCGGACGCTGATCATCTTCCAGCATCACCCGCTGCTCGCGCCGTTGTTCCAGGGTCTTGGAAATCAATGCCGCTACAATGCCCCCCGCCAGGTACAATCCTAGGGTCATCAGCCGCGTGGCAGACGTACGGTTGCTGGGTGCTTCCGGCAATCCCATCCGGCCGGGAAGCAATACGGCGCCCAGGCCCGCACTCAGTCCCAGGATGATGCCCCGCTTAACGACTCCCTGCTTATGGCCGATCCCCGCTATGCTGTAAAAAAGCGCATTGGCCGCCAGGTCGCCGGCCATGGTCAGCATAAACAGTTTCCGGGGTGGGGGAGGTACTTTACCGGTCGCCAACATAGCTTTCGACAGGGCGGTCATGCCCAGCAGGTCCATACGGGGCGCTTTGGGTTCGATCCGTTTTACCGTTTCATGAATCAGGGTAAGCGCCCCGGCACCCGCCAGTCCGCCGGCAAAAGCAACAGTTCCTTTCATGTTCTCTTTTACCTTCCTACCTGCGAAAAACGGGCCATGGAAACCCAGCAAGAGAACCGCTTCTGATTGACGCTTAGGAGCAAAGATGATGACAGCAGATTTCTGCCTATAAACAAGCTGGGATTTCATTAATAGAGGGGAAGGTCCGGGAACTCAATTCTAAGTTTACAAATTTCAATATGACGGGCATAAAAAAACCGGTTGGTGAGACCGGTTAGCAAGTGTGGCTTGTAAAAGGGATTATTTGTTTTCGCGCGAACGGTGGCAGATCAGCTCGATGGAGAAGCTGAAGGCTAAAGCAAAAGCAATGGTTTCCCAAAGCGAGTGCTTAATACCTGCCGATATGATGGTCATGATCAGGCAAAACAGGCTTACCATAACAGTAAGTGCATTCTTTTCCGACAGGTATTGTTTTACGTACTCTTTCATTCTATCAGATTTTCGGGGAGATTGGGGTATTCAGTCGCCAGCAAAAGTATAAATCCTCCGCAAAAAAGTAAATCGGCTATCGGTGAACAGGGGAAAATCATCGACTAAAACTTTGTTAAAGCGACCCTGTTTTACCGATCTGCTTGAAACAGAAGGCTTTCAATTCATACGCTACTTCCTGCAGTTCAGTCAATGACCCGTTTCCCTCAGGGCCGGCTCCGCCCATCTTTGCGCTATCAATCAAATAACCAAAACGATTTAGACCATGAAAAAACTGTTTATGAGTGCCCTGGTGCTGGCCGGCCTGATGATGACTACCGAGTCCAACGCCCAGAATGTGAAAGGAGTAACCTATGTAAATGCCGGTATCGGAATCGGCGCCTTTAATTTTATTGGAACGGGTGGCCTGCCGATCGTGGCTTCTGCCGAGCACGGTATTACCGACAAGATCAGCGCCGGCGTGGTGGGCAGCATTGTTTCCAGAAAATATTTCGGCTGGAAGTATAACTATGTAGTCGTTGGGGTGCGCGGTTCCTACCATGTCAATGAACTGCTGAAGCTGACCGATGAGAAGCTGGAAGTATATGGCGGTGCTTCTTTATTCTACCGGGGTTACAAGGTAAAATGGACCGGCCATGACGATGAGGACATCAACTACAAGTCCAGCGGCGGCGGTCTCGATATTGCCCTGCATGCCGGCGGCCGTTATTTCTTCACGGAAAAGATCGGTGGCTTTGCAGAAGTAGGCTATGGCATCTCTCCCCTGCAACTGGGTTTGACCGTTAAATTCTAAGCGATCAGTCACGTTATTGAAAAGGGCCGTCCTGGGGACGGCCCTTTCTTATTTTTTTTCCAGTCCCCG
>DATAGL010000492.1:0-1585 GCA_036263755.1 Chitinophagaceae bacterium
TGTACGGTGTACGGTTGCTCCTCATCTTATTGTAAGAGCTTAGCCGGTTGCCGGAATTGCACCGGTTCATGTAAAATAGAGCAGGACTAACAATGAGCAACCAATTTCGATGGTGTCCCTGATGGCAGGACACCACCGTACATCGTACACCGTAAATCGTACATCGTACATCGTAAATCCCCGAACAGCCTCATCCATGCCCGGCCTCAGGCACGTTATTCGCAGCATATAAGAAGAGCCTTCACCGGTTACCCAAAAATGTACCCCATGATTCCCCACTTCAATCCTGCTGTGAGCTTAAACAGGTGTGTTATGGATAAGGTTTATCTTCTGCTACGCAACAACCGGGAAACCGGCCCTTTCACAATTGATGAATTAAGGCAACAAAACCTGGGACCGGCCGACCTGGTATGGGTGGAAGGAAAGAGCCAGGCCTGGTCGCATCCAACGGAGCTCACGGAACTCAGCGCATCCGGTTCGCCCGACCGCTCGCCTGCCGGAGCACCGCCCCTGGTGCGGTTGTCCGGCGCTCCGGAAACCGGGACAACCGGTGCACCGCGCGATGAGATCGAGCTGAAAGCGGAAGAGCTGCGCCGGCGCGCCCTTTCCTTTACCCCGGCCTACTATTTTCCCGCACCGTCCCTGCCGCAGGAGCAGAAGCATTACACGGCACCCGTTCCGGTACCGGAGGACGAAGGCATACCCATTCACTATTCCGGCGCCGATCAAGGGATCAACCGTTCGCAATGGCTCGTAGCCTGCATGGTGGGCACCCTGTTGTTTATCTTCTGGTACGGCTCCTGGTCGCCGGTCCGCGAGCAGCAGATGACCCTGCAACCCGCCCCGGTACGCGGCATCCCGGTAGATGAAGACCTGACCCAGCCCCGGGAAGAGGGCATCAAGGCCGAGCATGCGCTGGCCGTAGAAGCTATTTATCCCCGCCCCGATTCGCTGGCGGATATCATACCTGTTCAGAAACCAAAGGCGCTGGTAGTCCGCAAAACGGAACCGAAAAGGCAGGCGCAAACCGGAGCAGCTACCGCCCTCCGGCAGGAGCCTGCGGCCACACCTTCGCAGGAAGGGGCCGCCGCAACCGCAGACCGTACACCGGCACCGGTGGCTGCCGAACCGCAGCCGCCTAAAGAAACCGCAGTCCTGCCCGCAGAGCAGCCGGATAAGGAATCCGGGGCCGTGACGGTGAAAGAAGAAAAGAAGCGCGGCTTCCTCAAGAACCTTTTCCGCAAGAAAAAGCGGGATACGGGTTCCGAAAAGGAAGGGGCTGAAAAAACGAATTAAGCCGGCCGTACCGGTCCGGAATAGGAAAGGCAGACGGTGTTCCCGTCTGCCTTTCCTATTCCTTTACTTTTATTCAGGCTTGTTTACTCTTCCTCTTCCGCGATCTCCGGCAGCACGAGCGCCGTTTCTTCGGAGCTCAGGGCCTCCACGCCCTTGAGCCTGCGCTGGATGGCCCGGGTACGTTTGCCCATTACTTCATCCAGCTGGTTGGAAGCCGTCTGCAGGTTCTTCTGGGCCTTCTCGAGCAGGCCGCCGAAGTTTTCAAATTCTTTCTTCACCGCACCCAGTA
>DATAGL010000493.1:0-4096 GCA_036263755.1 Chitinophagaceae bacterium
ACCGACACCTTTGCCTGGGACCGCAAGATTGCCGAAGTGCGCGAGGGCGACTACCTGGTCTTCTACAACGCCGGGGCCTACGGTTTTGAAATGTCCTCCAACTTCAACTCCCGCCTCAAACCGGCCGAAGTTATGGTGCTCGACGGCGAGGCCCGCCTCATCCGCAGGCGCGACGAATTCGAAGACCTCCTCCGCAACCAGGTGGAAATCCTTTAAGAAAAAGCCGCTCTGTGAGCGGCTTTTTCGTGAATGGGTCAATGGGTGAACAGGTGAATAGGTCAATGGGTCAATAGGTGAATACTTAAGTGAATAGGGGTAAAAGTGAATTTCTGCCGGCGGAATGACCGGCTTTTGGATATTTTGCGGTGCTGTTTCAATAATATCACTTCCTGTATCATAATCTCTAATTCACTTACATACCTATTCACCTAAGTATTCACCTATTCACCCATTGACCTATTCACCTGTTCACTCTGGTGACAGCAGTGAACTTCGTTTGCATCGGGATATTCTGTCCCATGGCTTCCACGAAACCGTTGCCTTCGGACGTGGAGGTTTTCTCCTTCAGCAGGCCGGATTTGCGGTCGAGGGTGATGCGGCCGGTAGACCGGGTTTTCATGCTGACCTTGATCTCCACGCCGCTGGCCTCCTGGGTTTTTTCGGTGCGTCCGTCCTCGGTGAAGTCGATCAGGATCTCGTTATCGGTGATATCGGCCACGGTATAGGTGGCCAGGCCCTGCTCTTCCCGCTTCAGCGAGTCGGTCCAGGTAAACCCTTTCACCAGTGCGCCCCGCGCCGGCAGTACCTGGAAGGGCGTGCGGTCGCCCGGCTTCGGCAGCTCCATGGCGCCGGCAAACTGGCTCAGCATATTGCCCATCGGGTCGGCCCCCGGAGCCCCGGCGGTGTTGGGGTTGTCGTCGTCGCTCTGCACCGAGCGCACCGTACCGAGGCCGTCCACCTGGACCGAATACTTGTTCTTCAGCCCTTTTTCCACTGACTTGCCCAGGTCGCTTTTCAGGTCGGCCTCGTTCTCCGAATCGAAGGACTGCGCCTGGCCCATGCCTTCAAAAGAGAATTGCACCCGCTTCACCTTGTGCTCCAGCCGGGCGGCCGTGTCGGTCACCGATTCCACATCGTAGGAGCGGATCACTTTGCCGGTCATTTTCATGTCCATGCTCTGGCCGCCCATTTCCTGCGCGATGGAACCGTTCACCTCCGATACCATTTCCAGCTTCTGGCCCGGCTGGAAGGTGATCCTGCGGTCGGTCTGCCCGGTGGTGGCTGCCGACCTTGATTTTTTGGACGCTTTCTGGGCCTGCGCTCCCAGGGTTATCAGCAGGGAGGCCAAAAGGAAAATCCTTTTCATATGATTGTTTTATTGTGTACAACTTGTCTTACAGAGTACCCGGTTCATTAGAAAATTAGGCGCAGCGGTCTTCCGGCCTTCTTGACCATACGCCGCAGACCCGTTACCTTCAGGGAATGGATACATCAGTTTCCACGCCACCTCCTTCAGACGCCTTTTTCCGCCTCGTGGGCAGCCCGCTGCGCTTCCGGCTTTTCCTGATGAAAAAACTGCCGGCCGCCTTTTTTGCCGGCCTCCGGCTGGAAAAAGCCGATGCCGCCGAGTGCACCGTGGGCCTCCGCTATAGTTGGGCTACGCAAAACCCGTTCCGCTCCCTGTATTTCGCCTGCCAGGCCATGGCCGCTGAAATGAGCACCGGGGTGCTGGCCATGGCCCACCTTTACGGGCGCCGGCCCGGCGTGTCCATGCTGGTCACCGGTATGGAAGCGCAGTTCCACAAAAAGGCCACCGGGCGCATCCGCTTTAAGTGCACGGAAGGAGAAGCCATCGGGGAGGCGGTGGCCCGGGCGGTAAGCAGCGGGGAAGGAGTGACGGTCCGCGCCGCTTCCCGGGGCTGGAACGAGAGGGGCGAATTAGTGGCAGAGTTTTGGTTTACCTGGTCCTTCAAACGCAAAGGCATTTAATCCCAAAAGGCTTTATTATGAAGATTGCATTTCATGGTGCGGCCCGCACCGTTACCGGCTCCAAGCACCTGCTGACCCTGAAGAACGGATCGAAAATCCTGCTGGACTGCGGCATGTTCCAGGGCATGGGGTCCGATACTGACCGGCTCAACCGCGACTTCGGCTTTGATGCTTCCGAAATATCGGCCCTGGTACTTTCCCATGCCCATATCGACCACAGCGGACTGATCCCGAAGCTGGTGAAGGAAGGCTTTACCGGGAAGATCTTCTGTACGCCGGCCACGCGGGAGCTGGCACTGGTGCTGCTGGAAGATTCGGCCGAGATCCAGGAGAGCGATGTGCAGTACAGTAACAAGCGCCGGAAGGCCAACGGGGCCCCGCTGCTCCAGCCGCTCTACACCCGGCAGGATGCCGTGGCCGCACAGGCCCTGTTCACCCCCCGCGAGTACGGCCAGTGGTTCCCGGTAACGGAAGACGTAGAGGCCCTGTTCACCGACGCGGGTCACATCATCGGCAGCGCCTGCGTGCACCTGCGTGTCCGGGAAGGCGGCGCTACGCGCCAGCTTACCTTCAGCGGCGACCTCGGCCGGTACCGCGACGTGGTGCTCCGCTCCCCGGAAACATTTCCCCAGGCGGACGCTATCATCATCGAAAGCACTTATGGCGACTCCCTGCACGAGGAGGTCCGCTCCAGCATAGAGACCCTGCGGCACTGGATCGAAAAAACCTGCCTGCAGAAGAAAGGAAAGCTGATCATGCCGGCCTTTTCACTGGGCCGTACCCAGGAGATCCTGTACGCCCTGAACCAGCTGGATCTGGAGAACCGCCTGCCGGCCGTGGATGTGTTCCTCGACAGCCCGCTTTCCATCACCACTACCGACTTGGTCAAGCGCTATCCCCAATACTTCAATAAAACGATCCGCCGGGTGCTGGAGCACGACGAGGACCCGTTCCATTTTCCCCGGCTCCGCTATGTGCAGAGCGTAAGCGAATCGAAACAGCTCAACTACCGCAACGAGCCCTGCGTGATCATTTCCGCTTCCGGTATGGCCGAAGCCGGGCGGGTAAAGCACCACATTTCCAATACGGTGGAGAACTCCCGCAATACGGTGCTCCTGACGGGCTACTGCGAGCCGAACTCGCTGGGCGGGCGCCTGATGCGCGGGGCTAAAGAGGTGGGCATTTTCGGGATCCAGCACGAAGTGAATGCCGAAGTGGCCGCCATCAAAAGCATGAGCGCCCACGGCGATTATGAAGACATGAGCCAGTGGCTCTCCTGCCAGGACCCCCGTGCAGTGGAAAAGCTTTTCCTCGTCCACGGCGAATACGACGTGCAGCAGGGCTTCCGCGACCGCCTCGTCCACAAGGGCTTCACCGACGTCCAAATACCCGAACAGCACTCCGAGACCGGGCTGTAAATCACAGATGGCGCAGATAGGAATCACAGATGGCGCAGATGGGGCGGCAGGCTGCGCTTGCAGGGAGGAGCGGGCAGCACAGATAACGCTGATGCCTTTGCAGAAAACTTGTTACTTTCCCTGAAGCTTCACTGATTTTGTCCTGATGGAAGACAACAGCAAACGACAGCCTATCAGCGCCATCTGCGCCGCCCGCTCCTCCCTGCAAGCGCAGCCTGCCTCTCTATCAGCGTCATCTGTGATTAACATTTTCTTGATACCAAATAGTCCTGCAAACGCGTCTTTATAGTACGAAAAAAGAGGAGTTCGAAACATGAAAAAGATGCACGTATGGATGACGCTCGTGTTCGCCGGCTTGCTGCTGACCAGCTGTGCGGGCGTGGCGCACATCAAGAAAGACGATTCCGTTGATTTCAGCAATTACCGCACCTATGCCTGGGTGGAAACAAAGGAGGAAGCGAAGGAAGGCGAAAAGGCGAAGGCTGACCTGACTGAGCAGAAGATCCGCCAGGCAGTGAACGAAGAACTGGCCCGTGAAGGCTGGAGGGAAACAAAGGCGAAGCCCGACGTCCTGCTCAGCTACGATGTGCTGGTAGAGAAATCGGTGAAGGAGCGCGACGACGCTGTTTATTCCCGTCCCTTCAACCGCTACTATTTTAACCCCTATACCCGCCGCTGGGGCTCGGTAT
>DATAGL010000494.1:0-1666 GCA_036263755.1 Chitinophagaceae bacterium
AGGCAAAAAAGTATGACATCGACGGTTGTTTACGAAGGCGATCTGCGCACAGTCTGTACCCATCTCCAATCCCAATCCTCCTTTGAAACCGATGCCCCGGTCGATAACAACGGCAAGGGGGAACGCTTCTCCCCGACCGACCTGCTGGCCACTTCCCTTGCCACCTGCATGCTGACGGTGATGGGCATTAAGGCCCGGACCATGGGTTTCGACCTGAACGGAATGAAAGCCGACGTGGAAAAGATCATGAAAGCCGAGCCGCGCCGGGTGGGCGGTATCAACGTTACGTTTACCATCCCGGAATCCCTGCAGCACCTGGAAGCAAAATCGATAGCCATCCTGAAGAATACCGCACATACCTGCCCCGTGCAGCACAGCATCCATCCCGACATCCAGGTGCAGGTCAACTGGGGCACCTGGGCCTGACCGTTTCCGCACCGCTCTTCAACAGATAATTTCCCACTGCACATTCCAGGCAGCGCCGGAGGGTGCAGTATTCATTTTTCAGCTCGGTGAGCGCCTGGGTGTCAAAGGCGCTTTCCGCGCTTATCCCTAATAAGGTAAACCCCCTGATGATGGAATGGCTTTCCGGGGCGGTTTCCTGCATCCAGTCCATGGCCCGCTCCTGCAAGGCCGGATTCCGGTGGTAACGCCCATAGGCAAACAGGGCCGGTGCCAGGGTATTGATCACCAGGCTCCGGATCCACTCCCCGCCCGTGGTTTTAGGCCGGTACGCCGACGGCTCATCGGGCCGGTAGCGGTAATGCCAGTAATCGTTGGCCGTTACCCGGTACGGGGCCGTCAGTGCGTCCAGCGCCGGTTCTTCAATCAGCCGGGAAAACAGGCCTGTAGTCGTATGCAGGAGCATGGCCAGCTGGGCGAGGCGCACCGTGGGAAAATGTATAGGCCGCATGCGCAGGAACCGGACCGGCTGCGGCACCGGATGGAGGGTATACTTTTTCCGGAGGAACCCGTATTCCCGTTGCAACAGCCGGAAGTATTCATCCGAATACACGCCGGCCAGCAGGCCGCACTGGCCGAGCAGCAGGGCCTCGAGCTGGTGGATGCTGTGGCGGTGCCGGCTGATCTGCGCGTAGGGCAGGGTCCGTGCCGCCGCTTCAAATACCTCACTGTTTACTTTCAGCCCGAACCCGGCCGCCAGTGTTTGCCAGAAGGCTTCTTCCCAGTGATTTCCGCAGCCCTTCAGGCGCTGCAGCACGGTATCCGACTTGCGGGTCAGGCGTTCCATCAGCAGGCGTTCTTTCCAGGCCTGCCAGGTCAGCGCCGTAACCGTTGGAAGGGAAGCCGCGCAGGGAATAAAAACGGCTCCTTCCATAAGGGAGCGGTACCGGGCCAGCAGGTGGTAGGAGATCCGGGGCTCCAGCTCCAGCAAGGGAAGCCCGTTTCCATTATGGCCGTCATGCCGGTACACCACATGCAATACCACGTTGGCATAATGGGGATCACCTTCATGCCCGTGACGGTCCCATTCCGAGGTATGCAGGTGGAGTTCAACGGACCCTACCCACTGGGTCGGACCAATGCGGATGCGGGCCTGTAAAAAATCGGGGCCCTGGTTACGGTTAATCGTACCCGGGTGCAGGATGGCCAGCGGTTCACCGGTAACGGTTTGCAGGTGGTCGCGGCGGAAATACTGGAATTGCCA
>DATAGL010000495.1:0-1855 GCA_036263755.1 Chitinophagaceae bacterium
CCTACGTTGCCGGCCGTGATGCCGAAGTCGGAAAGGCGCAGGCCGATCAGGCGGATCTCCCGGTTCGTATTGGCCGTGTTGATGCTGTAGGCCGTAGCCCGGTTGTACGGGGTATTGGGCGTCAGGTTGAACAGGTCAAGGTCGTAGCTGCCGAAGCGGGGCAGCAGCGTCATGTCCTGGGTAAAGGAGTTGCCGACAATAGTACCGGCCGCATCAATGAAGCTGTACACGTCGTTCCCGGTAACCGGTTGCGCGATCTGCGTCAGGATGATATCGGGCTCGCTGTCGGCGATCCGGGCAGCGTTGATATTGAATACCTGGAAGGTAAGCACGGCCGTTGCCGGAAGGTTGGTGACGCCGGTTCCGAGGTCCAGGCCGTGTACGCCATCGGTGAGTACGCTGCGGACAGAAAAGGAAGATACCGCCGGCGTGTTGCCGGTGGCAGCAGAGCCGTCCACTTTGCGGGCGAGGGCCAGGTAGGTGGCACCGGCACTGGTAGTGCCCGTGATGCCGGCCACCGGCAGGGCCCGGAAAACACCCGGCGTGAAAGCAACACCCTGATTGGTCAGTACCGCGTCATTGACGCCGGTGGAGTACGTGATGCCGTTGTGCGTAAAGGCCAGCAGCTGGTGCGAGCTGTCCGGCACGGTCGTGTTGGGGGCTGCGGCCGTGGTGGACCAGAATCCCCGGAAATCGGTGATGATACCGGAGGTGGGCACATAGATAAACCCCGCCCGGGTGGCCGTTCCCTCGGCGGTTGTGACCTGAACGGAACCGGAAGCCGTTGCGGGCACCACGGCCGTAATCTGGGTTGCCGAAACTACTGTGTAGGAAGTGGCCGCTACTCCTCCGATGCTGACGGCACTGACACCGGTGAAGTTGGTACCGGTGATCGTCAGGGTCATACCCGGGGCCGCCGAGGCGGGTGTAAACGTGGTGATGGTTGGCGGCGCGGCCCAGCCGGCCAGGGCGGCAAGCAGGCCGCCGATTAAAGTAAAAAGTGTTTTCATGATTAGACTTTAAGCGGATGAATGATACCTGCAAAAAAAGCGGATTTCCTTTAGCCGGCTTCATTATTTTTCCATCAAAACAGCTGTTGGCTGACTTGTTTCGCTCTGGTCTTTTCCGGCCGGCGAAAGGTAAGGGACCCGGTGCCGCCATCAGCAAATGAATGCGGTGCCCGGCTGTTTATTTGCCCGGGAAAGGATGCGCTGAACCAACCCGGAATGCTCCGGCATATTTACCGCATGACACACCTGCGAATCGCCGTCAGGGCAGGCCCTTCAATCGGATGGGGCCGGCATTTCCCTGGCAATCTGTGATGACTCCCGGGTTGTGCTCATCCATGCACGGGATATGAGGTATCCGGAACCGGGAACCTGGATGTCAGGGCTGGGTGCGCTTTTCTGCAATATCAAAGAAATCAAAGTCGGCATAGCCCCCGGTCTCCTTCGTGGCATAGTGGAACAGGCCGAAGCGGTACCCCATGAAATGAGGGAGGGTATATACCATTTGGAGCCGTGTGCCCACCGGCAGCCAGGTTTTGCCATCCGCGCTGTAAAAGAAATCGGCGACATCTTTTTTCCCGGTAAAATCGCACTCCGCCTTGAAGTACACCCTTTCCTGGTCAAAGGGTATGGGGGCTGCTTCCACCGGCTTCCCGCCGGGTGCCCCGATCATCACGATGGTTTTGCGGTTTCCGTCCACACGCACCCCCACCAACCCATACTCTTTCTGCAGCAGGCAGAGGCCCGCGAAATCGCCGTCCTTCATGCCGGATAACTCCAGTGCGGTGCTTCCGGTGCAGGCCGGCCCGATGGTGCGCTGGGTCAGCGTGTTCCGGGCCGTTAAGAGG
>DATAGL010000496.1:0-3170 GCA_036263755.1 Chitinophagaceae bacterium
TGAAAGCTTCAACCTCGGCGTGCGCACTCTGTACTCCATGTTCGGCCGCTTCGACTATAGCTACAAAGGCAAGTACCTGGTGAACGGTACCCTGCGCCGCGACGGTTACTCCGGCTTCGGAGCTGCCAACCGCTTCGGTACGTTCCCCTCCGTAGGTGCCGCCTGGCGTGTATCGGAAGAAGCATTCATGAAAGATGTATCCTGGATCAACGACCTGAAGCTGCGTGCCAGCTGGGGTGAACTGGGTTCTATCTCTGCCGTGGATCCCTTCAACCAGTATACGACTTTCGTATCCGATCCGACACGCTCCTGGTATGATATCGGCGGAGCCAACAACTCTGCTTCTCAAGGTTATATCGCCAACCGCCAGGGCAACGATTCCACCAAATGGGAAACCACGGTGTCGAAGAACCTCGGTATCGACCTGACCCTCCTGCAGGGCAAGTGGACGTTCTCGGCCGATGTATTCCGCAACGATACCCGGGACCTGCTCGTACCACGTCAGCGCATAGCTCTGGAACCCATAGTTACCCAGCCCTCGATCAATATCGGCACGATGCGGAACGACGGATTTGAATTCGCCCTCGGCAACCGCGGCAACATCACTTCCGACCTTAGCTATAATGTGAACTTCGCCTTCACCAAGTACAAGAACGAGATTATTAAAGTAAACGAGGAAGGATCCGAGTTCAATGGCGGTGTGGATCGTCTGAACAACGTTCTCGTCACGAAGAAGGGCCTTCCGATCTCTTCCTTTATCGGCTACAACATCGTTGGCTTCTATAACAATGCCAGCGATACCGCCAAAGGACCGAAGATCAATGGCGCCACTCCGGTGATTGGTTCTTACCGCTTCCAGGATGTTGATGGCGACAACAACATTACTTCTGCCGACCGCGTCATCCTGGGCAGCCCCCACCCCGACTTCCAGCTGTCGACCAACATCGAACTGAACTACAAGAATTTCGACTTCACTGCCTTCCTGTTCTGGAACCAGGGGAATGAAATCTTCAACAACACGAAATACTTTACCGACTTCCGCGTTTTCGTGGGCGGCGTGAGCACCCGTGTACTGGAAGATTCCTGGACTCCCGAAACAGCCGGCAGCGCGAAACTGCCCCGTCTGGGTAACGGTGCCGAAAACGGCTACACAGGTTTCGTAACCGGTAACTCGAACTCGTACTATGTGGAAGATGGTTCGTTCTTCCGAGCCAAAACCGTACAGCTGGGTTATACCCTGCCCCGCTCGATTGCTCAGCGGATCAAGCTGTCCTCGCTGCGGGTGTATGCACAGGCGCAGAACCTGTTCACCATCACCAACTATACTGGTGCAGACCCCGACGTGAGCCTGTTCTCCAACAGCGGCAACGACCGTGGCATCGGCGTGGACCGCGGCGGTTTCCCCAACCCGAAAATGTTCCTGCTGGGTCTGAATGTTAACTTCTAAACACTAAACGAAAAAGACTGTATGAAAAATAGATTCTTAGCTGTAACGATTACCCTTGTTTCGGGTTCCGTACTGCTGAACTCCTGCAAAGACTCCTTCCTGGAGCAGCGTCCCCAGGGTGTGTATGACGTAGGCCAGCTGTCCAACGCCAAAGGCGTGAACGGCCTGCTGATCTCGGCTTATGCCGCACTGGATGGAAACGATAACACCTGGTACGCCGGGGCCTCCAACTGGGTTTGGGGCTCCGTGGCCGGTGGCGACGCCTATAAAGGTTCCGAGCAGTCGGACCAGGTGGACGTAAACCCCATCATGATCTACCAGTTTTCGGCCAATAACCCCATCATCCTGAACAAATGGAACGGGATCTGGGACGGCGTGGGCCAGGCCAACCAGGTGCTGAAAGTGCTGCCCAATGTGACCGATATGTCGGATGCCGATAAAACCCGCATCCAGGCCGAAGCCCGGTTCCTCCGTGGGTTCCACCACTTTGAAGGAAAAAAGATGTTCAACAACATCCCTTACGTGGATGAGACGACCACCAACTTCCGCGTTCCCAACACAGACGCCAGCGGTGCTTATGTAAACGTTTGGCCGCAGATCGAAGCGGACCTGCAGTTTGCCTACGACAACCTGCCGGCCACCATGCCCAACAAGGGACGTGTGAACAAGTGGGCTGCCGGTGCCTTCCTGGCCAAGGCCTACATGTTCCAGAACAAGTTCACCGAAGCCAAGGCGCTGTTCGATGCCATCATCGGCCCCAACCCGGCCGAAGCTATTGGTACCAACGCCCAGGGTCAGAAATACAAACTGGCCGCCAACATTCATGAGAATTTCCGGGTTACCTCGGAAATGAATCCGGAAGTGATCTTCTCCATCCAGGCTTCCTATGGCGATGGTGCCACCCGGAACGGTAACTACGACAACGCGCTGAACTATCCGCACTCGAGCACCACTCCCGGTGCCGGCTGCTGCGGCTTCTTCCAGCCCACGCAGAATCTGGTAAACTCGTACAAGACGAATGCCCAGGGCCTGCCGGAACCGGCTACCTACAACAACACCGATGTAACCAACGATGCCAATCTCGTATCCTCCGATCCGTTTACTCCCTACCAGGGCAACCTGGATCCCCGGCTCGACCACACGGTAGGCCGTCGCGGCATCCCTTACCTGGACTGGGGCGTGCATCCGGGCCGCAACTGGATCCGTAAGATCGACTTCGGTGGTCCTTACTCTCCGAAAAAGCACGTGTTCTATAAATCGGACATCGGCGCCACGGCTGGTTCTGCCGGTTGGGGCTGGAACAACAACGCCCTGAACTACCCGGCCATGCGTTATGCCGACCTGCTTCTGATGGCGGCTGAAGCCGAAATCGAAGTGGGTAGCATGGAAAAGGCCCGCGAGTACATCAACCTGGTACGTGCCCGCGCTGCCAATTCCGAGATTGCCGGAGCTGATGCCAATTATGTGATTGGCCAGTACACCGCACCTTTCGGTTCCAAGGACGAAGCCCGCACCGCTGTTCGTTTTGAGCGCAAGCTGGAGCTCGCCATGGAAGGCCACCGCTTCTTTGACCTCGTTCGCTGGGGCATCGCCGCACAGGAGTTGAATACCAACTACCTGCAAAAGGAAATCCCCCGCCTGCCGAACCCGCTTACGGGTGCCAACTTTACGGCAAACCGGAATGAGTACTACCCGATCCCCGAATTTGCCATCATTCAAAGCC
>DATAGL010000497.1:0-3996 GCA_036263755.1 Chitinophagaceae bacterium
TCTTCGTTGCCCGTCACCAGGAGCCGGCCTTCTTCTTCGGGCAGTTCACCGAAGTGCAGGATCACGCTGAAGCCCGCGTTCAGCCGGGCGATCTCCGAGGGCAGGCGCAGCAGCACTTCATCGATCCGCACCGGGGTGATCTCGATGCCTCCTGCCGTGCCTGAGGCCTTGGCAAATTCCAGCAGCGTCTGCGTGAGCTTGCTCAGCTGCTGCATGTCCTGGTGTACCGACTGCATCACTTTCCGGTAGTCGTTAGCCGGGCGCTCGCGCTGCAGGGCCACTTCCAGCTGGCTGGAAATAGCGGTGAGGGGAGTGGACAGTTCATGCGAGGCATTGGCGATAAAACGTTTCTGCAATTCAAAGCTTTCCTGCAGGCGGTCGAGCAGTTTGTTGATGGTATTGGCCAGGTAATTCCATTCGTCGCGGTTGCTGCCGGTGGCGATGCGGCGGTCCACGTTGTGTGCCGACAGCTCGTTCACCTCATCGGCGATCTGCCGTACCGGCCGCATCAGCCGGCCTGAAAAAAAGTAGCCGACGGTAAAGGTCATGGCCAGCCCGCCGAGGAAGGAGAGCAGCAGGACCTGGAAGAGGCGCTCGAGGTTCCTGCGCCCGTCCTCGTCGGTACCTGCGGCCACCATTACGATGCGAAAATTCTGGTCGGTATAGTGATAGGCCACGGCCTTGCGCCCGCCGGCCGTGAAATATACGCTTCCGGACACGCGGGCTTCATCCAGGATCTTCCGGTCCACATCCAGGGTATCGCTTCCTGCATCGCTGTAGTTGTAAACCGTATGATTGCGGTGATCGTATCCTTTAACGGCCTTCTGCTTCAGCGATAAGGTGGTCAGCGAATCAATGTGCGCGATCAGCTGCCGGTTGAAGAACTCTGAGCGGCTCAGCAGCCGGGCCGTGGTGATGGCGCGGTTCTTCAGCCGGTTGCGGATCGTTCTTTCAAAAGCGGTATAGGAAAAATAATAAATGGAAAAGCACACCACGCCCAGGATAACGCACACCAGCGCTGTAAACAGGAGCGTAATACGTAACCGTACCGGCATGGCTTAAGGGGCTTTAAGGATGTACCCCATCCCTACCTGGGTTTGAATGAGTTTTTCGGGAAAGGGCTTGTCCACCTTGTTGCGCAGGTAACTGATGTACACGTCGATGACGTTCGTATTGGTGTCAAAGTCAATATCCCACACGTTGATGGCGATGTCGGCGCGCGATACCATGCGGTTCTTGTTGCGCAGCAGGTATTCGAGCAGCTGGAATTCTTTGGCCGTCAGATTGATGAGCTGGCCGTCGCGGCGCACTTCCTTGCTGTCGAGGTTCATTTCCAGGTCGCCGGCTTTCAGCACGTTGCCCACGGGCAGCTGCTGGTTCATGGTGCGCTTCAGCAGCACGCGGATCTTCAGCAGCAGCTCGCGGAACTCGAAGGGCTTTACCAGGTAGTCATCGGCCCCGGCGTCGTAGCCTTCCACCTTGTCGTTCAGGGCGCTGAGGGCGGTGAGCATGATGACCGGAACCTGTGCATTCTCGCTGCGGATCCGCCGGCACAGGTCGTACCCGTTGATGCCCGGGATGTTGATGTCAAGCACGATCAGGTTAAAGGGATGGCTCCTGAACAGGCGGTAGCCGATGGTGCCGTCGTAGGCCAGCTCCACATGGTAGCCATGCTCCTCGAGCCCCACCTTCAGCGTATCGGCGATCTTGGGCTCGTCTTCCACGATCAGGATTTTCCGTTCCTCCATAATGCGTATGGAAAGGTACAGCCTTTCGGCGGGGTGAGGAAGCGGGAATTGGCCGTTTGAAATTAGAAGTTGATTAATTGATCCGTTGAACCGTTGATCAGGTTTCGCACAGAGGAAGCGGAGGAACAGAGTTAGGGGGAAATACAATGTGACGCTGTATCAGTTCTGTAAAGAAGTTTACAAATAACTCTGTTCCTCTGCTTCCTCTGTGCGAAAACCCCGCCTCAGCTGTCGGCTTGCCCAACGCATGCCTGAAGGGCTTCCTGTTTGCGCCTTGCGTATGGAACATTGCGTATTGATTATTTCCCTTATCAACTTGTCAACCCTTCAACCGATCAACTCCCTGCTTCTAATAGCATTCTAATAACAGCTTAACGACAGCCTAAGCCGGTGGTGCGAGCTTCGGGAGGTACCAAACAATACCGTTATGATACACCAACGTATAAGCTTGCTGACCTTTTCCCTGCTGACTGCCACCATGCTGTCGGCACAAAGCGTCGATGAAGCCCGCAAGGCGATCTATTACGAACAATACGACCGGGCCGCCTCCATAGCCGGTGCCGTGACGGCGAAAGAGGCTAATGCCGAAGCGGCCTTCCTGCAGGTGCGCGCTGCCCTGCTCGATAAAGATATGGAGCAGGCCCGCTCCCTCGTAGCGGCCCTGCCGGCAGAAGTAAAGGAGTCGCCCTGGGGATCGGTGGCCGCCGGTCACCTTGAACTGGCTACCGGCAACGCCGCTGCCGCCGGTACGCATTTCGACAAGGCGCTGGACGAAACCCGCGAAAAGAACGCGGAGATTCTCCTGTCCATAGCACAGGCACATATAGATTATAAAGCCGGCGACGCCCAGCGGGCCCTGGCCCTGCTCGGGAAAGCCGTGCGGCGCGACAAGCGCAACCCGGCCCTGCATACCGCTGCGGGCAATGCCTACCGGAAGCTGGACAACGGTACCGAAGCCTACAAGGCGTATAAGGAAGCCCTGAGCCACGATGCGAAATACGCCGAAGCCCTGACGGAAATCGGCAACATCTTCGTGACCCAGAAAAATCCCGACGTATACCTGAATTATTTCAACGAGGCGGTAGCGGCCGACCCGGGATATGCGCCGGCCTACTACGATCTCTACCTGCATTATTATTTCCGGGATCCGGCCAAGGCTACCGAAAATTTCAATCAGTACGTAACCCACAGCGATCCGAGTCCGGAGCATGACTACCTGCGTACCGACCTGCTGTACCTTACAAAGCAGTACGACGAAGCCATCCGCCAGGCCACGGCGCTGGTTCAGAAAGACCCGGGTGCCCATCCGCGCCTGCACAAGCTCATAGCTTACAGCCACGCCGAGCTGAAGGATACCGCGGCTGCCCTGCACCATATGCAGCAGTACTTTGCCCTGGCCCCGGACACGGGGTTCGTACTCAAGGATTTTGAAACGATGGGCCAGCTCTACGCCAGCCGGGAAGACGGAAAAGATTCTGCGATCTGGTACTTTACCCAAGCGCTGGATTACCAGAAGGACAGCACGGAGTTGTATGCTTATTATAAAAAGCTGGCCGATTTCCACAAGGAAGGAAAGGACTTTAAGGGCCAGGCGCAATGGCTGGGCAGATACTACACGGGTAATGCGAAAGCCACGAATGTGGACCTGTTCAACTGGGGCATTGCCGCCTACCGGGCAGAAGACTTCGACCAGGCCGACACCGTATTCGGCACCTATATCCGGGAATATCCGGAGCAGGGCTTTGGTTATTACTGGCGTGCGCGTGCCAACGCCGCCCGGCCCGATGCCATGGAACAGGGTCTTGCCGTTCCGCATTACGAAAAGCTGGTGGCTGTCATCGGCGACAGCACGGCGGACGAAACAAACCGGAAGTGGCTGGTGGAAGCCTACGGTTACCTGGCGGCCTATGAAACCAACGTAGAGAAAGATTATGCGGGCGGCATCAGCTATTTCCGCAGGCTGCTGGAAGTGGATCCCGAAAACAAGGATGCGCGGAAATACATCTCCATCCTGGAAAAGAATATGCAAGCCGGCGCGCCGACAGCAAGCGGCAGCCGCTAGTTAGGGTTGGTGAATCAGCTCTTCCTGCCTGGCAGGAAAGAGGGTCTTTTTCATGCGGGCTCCTGTATCGACAGGAGCCATTTTTTTGATGGAGCCTTTTACAGGTTGATCCCGGAGGGAAATAAGCAATACTCAATGTTCAATATTCAAGGCTTGTTTGTGGATACAGGCTGCAAGATTTGGTTT
>DATAGL010000498.1:0-2810 GCA_036263755.1 Chitinophagaceae bacterium
GGGCAATGCCGTTCCGGGAATAGGGATGACCTGCCTTTAAGTTTACCCCGGACGGGTAAGCGGCCCGGGTACAGGATAGTGGATGGTTCTGGATGATTTTTCTTCAGGAAAAGGACGATGGGAAAACTAAAATTTGATGGATGGGCATTGAAAACATGCCTGGGAAATAACCTTGCTGCAGTTTTGCTGCAACAGCTCAGAAGTATACAACAGTCATGGAATGAAAAGGAAAAATAAATTCCTTAAGGAGTGCAGGTAAACATCTTTTCATAGCCGGGATCAGTTTAGTTTTCTAAAGGGTTGGTACTGGTGGTTTTCCGCGGAATGGACCGGTTGATCTTTCTAAGGATATCTACTACTTACGAGGTCAAAGAAAATGCGGATTTTCCGGAAATGCAAATTTTGACTGAGGATTTTTACTTAGGCGCTGGTGTGATTCTACTTAGTCCCTTTAGTTGGGGCCCGTACTATAAAGGCATTAGCGCAACCCGTTTGATTGCTAAGGGTATTGAATAAAGAGGCCACGGTGTTTCCTCTGAAATACCCGTGGCGCCTGCTTCTGCCGGTTTGAAAATAGGCTATTGAAGGTAGATCGTTTGCGTAAAAGCCCCGTTCACCGCTGCATCCCATACTTCCAGCCGCACCCACTTGCGGCCCTTCAGGTTCAGGTGCAGGCGGTGCGTCTGCGCTCCGAAAGGCAGGGTCGTATCCAGGTTGATCCGGTGCCGGTACACTTTTTCACCGTCCCCGGAAATGAGCTCCGCATACTGCAGCGGGAACGTCCAGGAAGTCCCGAAAGAGATGCGTGCATTCCCGTCCGGATCCAGGACAGCCGTATCTCCTGTGCCTTTGCCGTTCAGCAAAAAAGAGGGGATCAGCACTTCGCCGGTAGTGGAAAAGAATTTTCCTTTCTGTAAGGCATCCGCCACCGGTTGCCAGCCTTCCGTAAAGGAGGGAAGCCGGTCCAGCTGCAGGTAGTTGACATTCATGTGCGCATACATCTCGTTCTCTTCCCCGATGGTGAAAAGATCCGCTTCCGCCAGTACCTTTTTACCATCGCCCCAGTTGTTCATGTCGTCCAGCAGGTCCAGTACCCTTTTACCCAGCCGGTCGAGCGAGAGGTCGGCCGGCATCGGCTTCCAGGCAGCGCCCAGGAAGCGGTCGGACTTGAAAAAGCCCTCTGCTTTATACTTGTCTGGGTAACCGGTGGATCCCTTGGTGCGGGGGTGGGCGGTCCAGGCCAGGCCCCGCTCGCGGTGCAGCAGTTCCAGCATCTCGGCGGCATTCGCCACGCGGTAAACGGTTCCGTATACGGGGTCCTCCGTCACAAAAGGCTGACCTTCCTTCCGGGCCATGATCCAGTATACGGGCTTCGGGAACAACTGGAGCCAGTGGCCTCCGAAAAACTCGTTGGGCTCTTCCCCGGGCAGCAGTAAAAACCGGTCGGAAGACAGCCGCCGGCATTGTTCAAACAGCGCCTGTAATTCCTGCAGGCGCAGCGAATCGGGGCCTTTGGGGTGGGCGGTATAATGAAATTCGCCCAGGTGCACGATGTCGATGCCAGCATTCTCAAAATAGGTGACAAAGCCCGGCTTTTCCGGTATGGGTTTATTGGCCCTTACCACCTGCATGATGAATTCATTGTGAAAATGGCTGGCCATCCGTTTGTACTGCGGCAGGGGTGCATAGGTATCCCCATGGGTGAACTTCTTTACTTCCGCCAGGGCGGTTGCGGGGGCAGAGGGACTGGCGAGGCAAAAAAAGTTCAGCCGCTGCTGTGTTCCGGGCGGAGCATTGAACCAGGGTACAAACCGCCGGTCGCCGTAAAGGTCCTGCCGGATGCCCAGGCCATAGCCCTCCACCAGGTTCCGGTACCGGCTTCCATACCAGGTGAACTTCAGGTTAAAGGCTTCGTCCAGCGGGTAGAAGTACTGGTGGGGCGCCGGGAAAACGGCGAGGCTGCCTCCTTTGGTCTGCCCGATGATGGTCCGGTATTTCACGGCTGCATTCCGGGCGGTATCTCCGGGTTCCGGCTGCACGGTCTGCAGCCGGTCCGCCACATCGGCAAAGGAGATCCCGTCCCAGGCCATCTTCCGGCCGGTCAGGCCGGCATCGTATACGATGGCCGTTGAATCCATGAGGGTGGACACCACCGCCGCCACGTTGAACAATGGACTTCCGTTGTAGCAGGTGATCTCCAGTTGCCCGCTGAAGCCCGGTGCCGTTAACCGGCCGATGGTAACGGTGGTCCTGGACCCGGTACTGACCACGCGGGCCGCATCCTTTACCAGGGTCAGTTTATAGGTCTGGTGCGGTTTCAGCGGCACCTTGTCGAAGAAGATATTCCATCCGTTCTGGGAAATAAGGTCCCGCTTCCCCACGGTAAGAAGGAAAGCAGGGTCAAGGTCCCCCGCCACTTTCACTTCCCGGGTGCCACTCAGGAGCCCGATGCTGCGGAACAGGGCGTTTTGCCGGTGGAGGTCAAGGACCAGATGACCCTTCAGTCCCTTGCCGGCCGGCCATTGGAGGGAAAGGGTACTTCCGGATACGGCCACCCGGGCGCCGTTTTTGGACTGATACCGTTTCAGATCAACGGGTACCTGCGCCCGCAGGACCTGCAGGGAGAAGAGAAAGCAGCAAACCAGGATGTATCTCATGACGGAGCGTTTCGTTAAGCAGCAATCATTTACAAGGTTCTATTGTTTCGGGCAGTGCATTCCGTGCCGGGCAAATGCGCTCGGCCCTTTCCCGCCGGGCATGGATACCGGTTGCCGGCAACAGGAAACCGGTGTCCGTGCTTTCCTTTATAG
>DATAGL010000499.1:0-7244 GCA_036263755.1 Chitinophagaceae bacterium
CGCTTTCTGGATACCATCGCACTGGACGGCGGCAGCAAGCGCCCGATCAATACGTTCATCAATGCCAACTCCAGCCGTTCGGTAGGTGCCGAGCTTACTTCGCAGAATACCCTGGCCAAGTGGTGGGACATGAATGCCAACCTGAACATCTATAATGCGAAGATCAATGCCGATAACATTGCAGGCGCATCGCAGGAAGCCATCTGGAGCTGGTTCGCCAAAATGAACCACAGCTTCAAACTGCCGAAGAACTACAAAGTGCAGCTGTCCGGTACCTACCAGTCGAAAACGAACCTTCCGGTCAACCAGGGAGGCGGCGGGTTCGGCGGGCCCGGAGGCGGTGGTCCCGGTGGCGGCGCACAGAGTGCTGCCCAGGGGTACATCAAATCAACATATGGAGTGGACCTTGCCCTGCAGAAATCTTTCCTCAAGAATAATGCGGCTTCCGTTACCTTTAGCGTAAACGATGTGTTCCGGACACGCCGGTTCGCACAGTATTCCGAGAGCCCGTATTTCATCCAGGAAAGTTACCGCCTGGGTGATGTGCCGATGTTCCGCATGAATTTTGCATTCCGCTTCGGCCAGATGGACCTTTCGGTGTTCAAACGCAAAAACATGAAAGGCGAACAGGAAGGAGCCCAGGGAGCGATGCAGGGCATGAGCCAGTAAACCGGTACGAGTCACCAACAAATGTTAACCAATAAAACCCTCAACATGAACATTGTAAAACGTTGCTTTCTTACGGCCACCGCCGCCTTCGCCCTGTACGGTGCACAGGCACAGACAGCGGATGAGCTGATCAACAAACATATTGAAGCCATCGGCGGCAAGGAAAAGCTCAGCGCGATCAACGCTGTGCGCATGACCAGCACCGTACAGGTTATGGGCAATGAAGCACCCAGCACCACCACGGTAGTTAATGGAAAAGGATACCGCAGTGAATCGGAATTCGGGGGCCAGAAAATGGTGCAGGTGGTGACCGACAAAGGCGGCTGGGCCATCAACCCTTTTGCGGGCGGAGAGGATCCTCAGCCCATGCCGGAAGAGCAGTACAAAGCCAGCCAGGCCAATATTTATGTAGTGCCCTTCCTGAACTATGCGGCCAACGGGTACAAGGTGGAACTGCAGGGCCAGGAAAAGGTTGGCGAGGTAAATGCCTTCAAGCTGAAGATGACCAGCAAGGACAACGTGGCTGCAACCTATTACATCGACCCCGCAACCTTTTACATCGTGCAAATGGTGCAGACCGGTGATATGATGGGCCAGCCGGTAGAGATCCGGGCCAAGTTCTCTGATTACAAAAAAACGGATTACGGGTTCGTTGTGCCGCATACCGTGGATATGAACCTTGGTGACCAGCTTTCGCTGACAACCACCATCACCAAAGTGGAAGTGAACCCCCAGGTGGACGCTGCCCTCTTTGAAATGAAAAAGTAACAGACCTGATATTTGGAAAAAGGCATCCGGAAGGATGCCTTTTTTTATTTGGAACATGGGGCTTCCAGAAGCCGTTGAACCGCAGGGGCCGGAGCTACATTCCTTTCTTCACCCCGATAATGATTCCCGTGGCCCAGGCCTGCTTCGTGAGCACCAGGTCCGTCCGGGCCTCCAGGTCCTGCACGAGGCGGTCCGCTTTTTCAGCGTGTCCTTCCGGCCAGTTGGGCTGGGGAAGCATATCATCGAGCAGGTACAATCCGCCCGGACGCAGGAGTGCCAGCGTTTCCTCCAGCATCAGGTATTTACCATGCCAGGTGTCGGCAAAAATATAATCATAGGTTTCACCGGAATGCCGTTCCAGCCAGTCGCCGCCATCCGCGTTTATCAGCGTCAGTCGGGGGTCGTGCCCCAGGTGCTCCCGGGCCACCTGCAGGAAGCGCTCGTTGTTGTCGACGGATACGAGCAGGGATTGGGCGTCCATACCGTCGAGGATCCAGGAGGTGGAGAGTCCGGTGCCGGTGCCGAGTTCAAGGAACCGTCCGCCGGGCCGGCTGGCCGCCAGGGTGCGCAGCAGGGAACAGGTGAGTACGTCGGAGGCCATGGTAAATCCGGAGGCGCGGGTGTCGGCCTCAATGGAGGCGTAGGCCGCCGGGAAAGGCTGGCCGAGGGTTTCAGTCATTGTGCATGATTTGGTGGGCGCGCAACGTTAATCTGTAGGCAAGGTGCAGCAGGCTGCCCGGCGAAGGTACGAAGCCCGCCGTTCGTTTGTGCGTTCCGGCAAACTGCGCCGGAACCGTTCGGCAGCATGGGCCGCAGGCAGAAGGCTTATGGGTACCTTTGCCGGCATAAGGCGGCATATATGAAACCCATTGAGATCAGAAGCGTGACCCTGTCCGATATCGACCTTTTGCAGCACATCAGCCGGCAGACCTTTTTACGAGTCATTTGCAGCCGGCAACACCGAAGAGAACATGCAAAAATATATGGATGAAGGCTTCTCCACGGATAAGCTGAGGGCGGAACTGGCCGATCCCGGATCGGCTTTTTATTTTGCCGTGCTGGAGGAACAGGTAATCGGCTACCTGAAGCTGAACACCGGGGCCGCGCAAACCGAACTGAAAGACGACAGGGCACTGGAGATCGAACGGATCTACGTGCTGCAGAAATACCAGGGGCAGAAAGTAGGACAGCTGTTGTACCAAAAGGCAGTGGAAGTGGCGCGCCAACGGCAGGCCGGTTACATCTGGCTGGGGGTTTGGGACCAGAACGGGAAAGCCATCCGCTTTTATGAAAAACAGGGTTTCGTACCTTTTGACCAGCATGTTTTCAAACTGGGCGACGACGAGCAGATTGATATCATGATGAAGCTGCCCCTGCACTGACCATCCTTGTTCTTTCTAATCCATTCCGACGCTTCCCCATGACTGACAGGCACCCGGCAGCAACGGTTTTGCCTCCCGCCTCCGGTCAGGTCAGGCTCCATCGCAAAGAATATTTTGGTATATTCCTTCCCTAAAATCAAATGCAATGACGCACGGCCGCCGTCAGTTCCTGCACACCGCTTCCTGCCTCGTGGGCAGCACCTTGTTCTCCCGCCTGCCTGCGCTGGCCCGGGCTTGTATGCCCGGTCCGGACACCCGGCTCTGCGCGCACCTGTGGGTATATGCCAGCAACTACCCGCCTGACTGGGACGCTACGCCTGTCCTCGACACTGTCTTTTCCGACCTTTCTTACGCCGGATACTATGGGGTGGAGCTGATGGAGCCGGTACTGCGGCACGAAGGCGCTGTAGCACGCCTGCAGGCCCTGCAGAAAAAGTACGGGCTGCGTGTCAGCGGCACTTCGTACAACGGCCAGATGTGGAACCGCACCCGGCATGACGAGATCCTGCAGGACATTGTGCTGGTCACCGGCCGGCTGCAGCAGGTGGGCGGAACCACATTTGGTATTTCAGTAGGGGATGCCGGTCGTAAAAAAACGGAAGAGGAACTGGATGCACAGGCCGACTGCCTGAAGGAAGTGCTCCGGATCTGTTCCGGGCGCGGCATTCAGCCCAACCTGCACAACCATACCTACGAGCTGCGCGACGGAATGCACGACCTTAACGGCACCCTGTCCCGGGTACCCGGACTGAAGTTGGGGCCGGACCTCAACTGGCTGGTGCGCGGCGGGGTAGACCCGGTTTCGTTCCTGGATCAATACGGCGACCGCATCGTTTACCTGCACCTGCGCGACCAGCACGCAGACGGCAAATGGACCGAAGCGCTGGGAGAGGGCGTCACCGATTTCCGGGCCATCGCCGCCGCCCTGCAACGGATTCATTTCAATGGCTGGGCCGCTGTGGAACTCGCCTATGATGCGCCGGTAACGCGCCCGGTCCGGGAGAACTGGAAGAGGAGCCGGGAGTATACCCGGTCCGTATTCCGTTTCTGAGCCGGAGCCACCCGGTGTTCCATAAATTTTTATTGTGATCTCCAATTTTTACGAATGAAAAAACGCTGGTTGTTCCTGCTGCTTTGCTTTTGCGCCGGCCACCTGCCGGCGCAGGACTGGCAGGGAAAAAAATGCGCGGTGGTGCTTACGTACGACGATGCCCTGAACGTACACCTCGATAACGTGGTGCCCGCACTGGATTCCCTGGGGCTCCGGGGCAGTTTTTACCTGACGGTTTCTTTTCCCGGCTTTACCGCACGGATGAACGACTGGAAAAAGGCGGCCGCCCGGCACGAGCTGGCCAATCATACCCTGTTTCATCCCTGCAACGGCAGGGCACCCGGCCGGAGCTTTGTCCGGAAAGACTATGACCTGGCGACCTACAGCGTACCGCGGATGCAGGATGAGTTGCGCCTCACCAATACGGTGCTGCAGGCCCTGGATGGCCGGACAGAACGGACCTTTGCCTATCCCTGCGGGGATACCGAAGCCGGCGGCGTTTCCTACGTGGATACGCTGAAAAGCAGCTTTGCCGGCGCCCGCGGGGTGGTACCGGCCCTGGTCCCTTTTCGCCGTACCGACCTGTACCGGATCGGCAGTGTAGCCGTGAACGGACAGTCGGGCCCCGAGCTGATCGAATGGGTGAAACGGGCCCGGGCGGCCAACAGTCTCGTGGTGTTCCTGTTTCATGGGGTGGGCGGTGAACACAGCCTGAATGTTTCCCTGGAGGCCCACCGTATGCTCCTGCGGTACCTGAAAGAAAACGAGGACGAGGTCTGGAACCCGACATTCCTGGAGGCGGTTAAATGGCTGGGCCGGGCGCAGTAAAGTAGCGGAAAGAGAAAGTGTCGGGTAGGTAGTCCGGAGAACAACCGGGCCTACCATGAGGCCGGAACCCGGCATCGTGCAGCGGATTACCGGGCGCCTCTACGTATACATCCGGAGGGAAAGCGCACCGGGGCCAGGAGCCCGTGTTCCTGTGCTGCTGCCGGCCTAGGCCCGGCATCGTTCCTGAACAAACCGCCTGCTCCATTGTTTGGTTCATCGTGCGGACTCTTAGAATCCCATTAAAATCGAGGTGTTCCGGCTGCTCCGGAAAAGGTGGTGCCACTTTTGCCGTTGCTCTGTAGTAACGGGCAGGGCTATCCGCATGCCCCGGAACGAGATAAACTGAAGAAAACATGAAACGTGTATGGTTACTGCTGTTGGTACTGGGTCCGGCCGGTTCGGCCCTGGCGCAGGTGGAGCGGGAAGAGCCCCCGGCAGGCAATGAGCCGGTCATCCGCCTCGAACAATCCCGCATTTTCGGTAAAGTGACGGACCGGAGTACCGGCCGGGGACTGGAAGCCGCCACGGTACAGCTTTATGCCTATACCGGCGGGAAAGACAGCCTGGTCAGCAGCCTCTTCACCCGGGCCAACGGCGACTTTTCCTTTTCCAGCCCGGGCCGTGCCGATTCGTTTGCCGTCCGGATCACCGGGGTCGGCTATGGAAACCTTACGCGCATCGTGCTCCCGCCCGCCAGTGGCGCCCTGGCAGCCGACCTGGGCAATATAGCCCTGGAGCAGGAAGCCAAAACCCTGAGCAATGTAGTGGTGACGGCCCAGCGGCCTGCCCTGCAGATGGGTATTGACCGGAAGACCTTCCAGGTGGAAAGCAACCTGACGGCTACCGGGGGCACGGCCCTGGACGTCATGCGCAACATCCCTTCCGTTTCGGTGGACGTGGAAGGCAACGTACTGCTGCGCAATGCGCAGCCCCAGGTGTTTGTGGATGGACGCCCCACCATTCTCACCCCGGACCAGATACCTTCCGACCAGATCGAGCGCATCGAGCTCATCACCAACCCGTCTGCCCGCTTCGACGCGGCTTCATCGGGCGGGATCATCAACATTGTGATGAAGCGGAACCGGCGCATCGGCATCAACGGGGTGGCCAGCCTGGGCGGAGGGCACCCGGACATCTACAACGGCAACCTGGCCGTCAATGCCCGCAAGGGAAAGGTCAACCTGTTTGCCAGCGGCGGGTTCAATGGGTCGGGTGGGGTGGCCCGGGGACGTACGCTCCGCCAGAACAAAAGCGATGGGTTTGTGAGCAATTACTTCAACCAGTATTCCCTCAACGAATCGCAGCGCAGCTTCCGCTCGCTCCGCTTCGGCCTTGATTTTTTTGCTACGAACCGCACCACGCTGTCCGCCACGCAGAACATTTCGGCCGGCTCCTGGGAAAATTTCGAAACCCAGGACCAGGAGTACCTAAATGCCGGTAAAGTGCCTGAGCGGTTTGGCCGCCGGCAGGCAGAAGGCAGCAATAACTGGAACCGGTACAATACACAGCTGAACCTGACCCATAAGTTTCCCGAGCAGGGCAAAGAGCTGAACGCCAACATCAATTACAACTGGGGCACCGGCAGGGATGCAGCCAGTATCCTCAATACCTTTACCTATCCCGACGGTACGCCCTACGGCGACCCGGCCCGGGTTCGCAACAGCGGTGGGGGCGATAATAAGCAGTATACCTTCCAGGTTGATTTCACCAACCCGGCCGGTGAGGACGGTAAGCTGGAAATGGGCCTCCGCTCGTTCAGCAACGAGCAGCAGAGCCGGTTTGCTTCGTTTTCAGTGAACAACGGTACCGAAACGAAGCTGCCCCTGAGCAATAACTATGCGTTCCGCGAAACCGTTCATGCCGCCTATGCTTCCTGGTCGGACAAGGTAAAATCGTTTTCCTACCAATTGGGTCTCCGTGCAGAAGTGTCCAGCTTTACCGGCGAGCTGCTGGACAGTGCCAAGTCATTCGGCTATGACTACCCTGGCGGCCTGAACCGGTTTTTCGATGCCCTGTTTCCCAGTGTGTTTCTTACCCGCGAGCTGAGCGAAGGGGTGCAGCTTCAGGTCAACTATACACGACGCATCCGCCGGCCCAACTTCTGGCAGCTCAATCCCTTTATCGATATCAACGACCCGGTGAACCTGCGGCAGGGCAACCCGAACCTGCAGCCCGAGTTCGTCAACTCCTTCGAGCTGAATTACAGCCATGACTATACTGGCGGCAATTTCCTCGGCGTTGTGTATTACCGCAACAACCTCCGCGATATCACCCGCTACAGCGATACCATTTCCGCTGCGCTGTACAGCCAGCTGAACAATGCCGCCATCGACCCCAATGCCATCCTGAATACCTTCATCAATGCGCGCAGCACCAACCGGCTCGGGCTGGAACTGACGCTGCAGCATAATTTCAATGAACGCTTCAGCATCGTGCCCACGGTAGACATGCAGTACCAGCAGGTGAATGCCGATGTGGATGCGCTGCGCCTCAGCAACAGCGGGTTCAACTGGGACACGGAGCTCACGCTGAACTACAAATTCCAG
>DATAGL010000500.1:0-4987 GCA_036263755.1 Chitinophagaceae bacterium
GCGACCCCTGTTTCTACAGGGGTTTAATTTTTTATATAGGTCCAAAACCAAACGCCCAGCAAACAACCGCCGGTATCGGCCACAAAATCGCCGATATCAAAGGAGCGGTTGACAATAAAATAATGCTGCACTACTTCCACCAGCATCCCGTACACCAGCAGTACGGCAATCATTCCGGCAGAGCGCCGGAATCCCTTCAGTCCCAGTGCCAGGCTCCAGGTCCAGGCGAGCCCGAAAAAAATTCCCACGTGCACGATCTTATCAAACTGAATCCGGCTCAGCCAGTTGTTCTGCGGAAACGCCGACCCCGGCAGGCAAAACAGTACGGATACCAGCAACAGCCACCCGACTGCCAGCGGCCACCGGTAAGGATAGAATTGCTTCATAAAGGAAAAAGGGCCGATGGCCCTATGTAATCGACTTTAATAATTTGGGGTAGGTGGAATTGGTTATTTGGAATTAGGAATTAGGTTCCAGCAAAGGATGATAAACGAGGGTATTTCCCAAATCACCAATTCCTAATTACCCATTCCGGCCTACTCCGCTCATCCCACCATTCCCGAATACGCACCGGCATCCATCAGGCCTTCAACCTGGGCAGGATCGCTGAGCTTCATGCGCACCATCCAGCCGCCTTCATACGGATCGTTGTTCACCAGGTCCGGATTGGCATTCAGGGCGGGGTTCACTTCGAGAATGCTTCCGCTGAGCGGGAGGTACAGGTCGGAGACGGTCTTCACCGCCTCTACGGTGCCAAACACGGCCCCGGCTTCCAGCTGCTGGCCGGTGGTTTCAATCTCCACGTATACAATATCGCCCAGCTCACGCTGCGCAAAATCGGTGATACCCACAATGGCTTCATCGCCTTCAATGCGTACCCATTCATGATCCTTGGTATAACGGAGGTTTTCAGGAAAGTTCATAGCTAATCTGGTTTGTGAGGTGTTGTTTGTGCAATATTAATCACAGATGGCGCAGGTTGGCGCAGGAAGGGAGATAAAATGTGCAAATGTGCAGATAGGCAGATGTGCAGATGGGATCAAACCGGTTCGGAAAGGATTTGCCGGAAGGGAAACGGGTGGGAAACGGATCAGTCCTATATACCCTTCTCCTGCCCCAACGAATCCTCATCCGCACACCACATCTGTCATCCGCACATTTGCACATTTGCACATTACCTTCTTCGTTTCACCAGCCGAGCGCGCAGGATCCGCATGTCCTGCAGCGGCCGGTCGCGGTCCGCACTGGTGGCGGAGGCGGTAGCGGTGGCGGCGATCCGGTCCACCACCTCGAGACCCTGCACCACTTCGCCGAAAACCGTGTAGTTGCCGTCGAGGTGCGGGGCGCCGCCCAGTGTTTTGTACACGGCACGGTGCGCATCGGGCAGGCGGCGTCCCTGCAGGCGGTGGGTCTGCACCGAATCAAGACTGAAATCGGTAAACGTGCGGCCCTGCACGATATAGAACTGGCTGCCGCTGCTGCGCTTTTCCGGGTTCACGTTATCGCCGGTACGGGCCGCTGCCAGGGCGCCCTTTTTATGAAAGAACTGTGGCCGGAACTCGGCCGGAACCGTATACCCCGGTCCGCCGTTGCCCAAGGGCTGCCGGGCGGCCGCACTCCGGCTGTTCGGATCGCCGGCCTGGATCATAAAGTGGCGGATGACCCGGTGAAACAGTACGCTGTCGTAATAACCTGATTTCACCAGGCGCAGGAAATTGTCGCGGTGCTCCGGCGTTTCGGCATACAGCCGCAGCCGGAGCGTGCCGGCCGTGGTCACCAGCTCCACGTCGCGCTTGCGGTCGCGCCGGCGCAGGCGGACCGAATCCTGGGCAAGAGCCGTGAGTGACAGTAATAAAAACAGCGTGGCGAGTACAGAGGCTTTCATGGTGATGTACGATTTACGGTGTACGATGTACGACGGGAATCCTCACTTCGTTATTCTTCATTCGACATTCCTTGTTCGATATTCCTTGTTCGATATTCCCTGCCTCCGGCAGAGGGGTTGCACGCAAAGACGCTAAGCACTGCAAAGGCGCAAAGGTTATAACCGATGCAGGAATGGTTACTTTAAGCATTGAATATTGAGTATTGAATATTGCTTATTTCCCTCCGATGCCTTTACCTATTTACACCGACTATTCTACAGAAAATCATGATTCTGGAAATACAGCAGGATGTGGTCCTTAAGGAACATTTCCTGCTCGATCGGGTTGTAGTTGGGTATGGGCTTCAGCTGGCGGAAGTGCGGCCAGCCGTCTTCATCCACACGTTCCAGCTCGTAAAATCCGGAAGGCGTGAGCACGGTGCATACGGCAATGTGCATCAGGTCCTGCTTTTCTTCTTTCTTGAACTTGCTGCGGATCTCACCCAGCTCCTGGATGCCGATAAGAAAGAGGATGCTTTCCGTATCGGGCTTTTTGCCGAAACGTTCCATAAGCTTTTCCTCCAGCTTCCACCAGCGGCTCTGCAGGTCATCACTGTAATTCATGCCGCAAAGATAACGAACGCCCCTGCACTGTACCTTTACGGCAAACCACCATTATGGAATGGCAGAACGACGGTTTCCTCCTGAGTACCGATAAAAGCCGGCTCGACCTTCCCTACATCCATCATTTCCTCAGCACCGAATCGTACTGGGCCCGCGGCATCCCGATGGATACGGTGTCCCGCGCCGTGGAGGGTTCGCTTTGCTTCGGCATTTATGCCGAAGGCGGGCAGCAGGCAGGCTTTGCCCGTGTCGTTACCGACAGCGCCACTTTTGCCTATCTGGCCGATGTATTCATCGACCCCTCGTTCCGGGGCCAAGGCCTGAGCAAATGGATGGTGGGAAACATCATGCAGCACCCGCAGCTGCAGGGCCTGCGCCGCTTTTTGCTGGCCACGCGCGACGCACACGGCCTGTACCGGCAGTTCGGTTTCGAGGCGGTGCCCAACCCCGAAAACCTGATGGGCATCCGGCGCGACTACCCGCTGCCTGCCGAACCGGAAGCATAGAGCGCCAACGATTATCTTTGGGCAAAAATTTCGCTCATGCTCCAAGTGCAACTGCTGCGGCAAAACCCTGAAGAAGTGAAACGGAAGCTGGCCCGGAAGCATTTCCGCGAGCCCGAACTGGTGGACCAGATCCTGACCCTGGACGAAGAACGCAAGAAGCTCAACTTCCAGTTCGACGACACCAAAGCCCGCATCAATGCCACTTCTAAGGAAATTGGCCAGCTGATGGCCAAAGGCGCCCGCGAAGAAGGTGAAGGAAAGAAAAAGGACGTGGAAGCCTGGAAGCAGCAGCTGTCGCCGGTGGAGCAGCAGCTGGCCGAAACCGAAAAGCAGTTGTCCGAGCTGCTGGTACGGCTGCCCAACCTTCCCTCCGACCTCGTACCCGACGGGCGCACGCCGGAAGAGAACGTAGTGGTGCGCAGCGGGGGCACGCCGCCTGAATTGCCCGCCGGTGCCGTACCGCACTGGGACCTTGCCAAAAAATACGACCTCATCGACTTCGAGCTGGGCAACAAGATCACCGGCAGCGGCTTCCCGGTATATAAGGGTCGCGGCGCCAAACTGCAGCGCTCCCTCATCCAGTACTTTCTCGACTACAATACAAAGGCCGGCTATACCGAGTTCATTCCGCCGCTGATGGTGAACGAAGCCTCGGCCTACGGCACCGGCCAGCTGCCCGATAAGGAAGGACAGATGTACCATGTGACCGAAGACCAGCTGTACCTTATCCCCACCGCCGAGGTGCCGGTGACCAACATCTACCGCGATACGATCTTAAAAGAAAGCGACCTGCCCGTGCGCATGACCGCCTATACGCCCTGCTTCCGCCGGGAAGCCGGGTCTTACGGAAAGGACGTCCGGGGCCTGAACCGCCTGCACCAATTCGACAAGGTGGAGATCGTTCAGCTCGTGCCTGCAGAAAAAAGTTATGACGTGCTCGAGGAAATGGTGGCGCACGTGGAAGGCCTCGTGCAGTCGCTGGGCCTGCATTACCGCATCCTGCGGCTTTGCGGCGGCGACATGGGCTTTACCTCCGCGCTCACCTACGACTTCGAGGTATACTCTGCCGCCCAGGGCCGCTGGCTGGAAGTCAGCTCGGTATCCAATTTCGAATCGTACCAGACCAACCGCATGAAAATCCGCTATAAAGATGCGGGCAACAAAACGGTACTGGCGCATTCGCTCAACGGAAGCGCGCTGGCGCTGCCGCGCATCCTCGCCTGCCTGCTCGAAAACAACCAGACAGGGAACGGCATCCTCCTGCCCCCGGTGCTGCAATCGTATTACGGAAGTGAAATGATCTGATGAACACGGCCAACGCGCTATACAATTTCAACGGCGAAACACTGCCTGTTTCCGTGGAGCCCCAGCCGCGGAGGCTGATCGTGCACCTGCTCAACGGCACTTCCGCGCAGGTGTACTGGTATTACGACCAGGTAATGTACGATGAAAGGACCCGGATGTTTTCTTACCCCGGACAGCCGCCGCAGGAGCTTTCGGTAACCGATCCGATGCTGCACGAAGAGGTGCTGGCCCGCGTGCGGCGCGACGTGAAATCCATCCACCGGCGCCGGGGCAGCACACTGGTCAAGGTACTGGTGCTGGCCGCTGCCCTGATCGCCGCCGCTTATTTCCTGCTCGTACCCTGGCTGGCCGGGAAGCTGGCAGCGAACGTCCCGGTATCGTACGAAAAGCAGCTGGGCGACCAGCTCTTTGCTTCCCTCAAGCCCACCTTCCGCATCGATACGCAGCGAACGGCACAGGTGAATGCCTTCTTCCGCGAACTGCGCTTTGCTTCCCCTTACGAGATCCGCATTACCGTGGTGGAAGGCGATGTGGCAAATGCCTTTGCCCTGCCGGGCGGTCACATCGTAGTGTACAACAAGCTGCTCAACGGCATGAACGACTATACGGAGCTGGCAGCGCTGCTGGCGCATGAGTTCACGCACGTGCAGGGCCGCCACAGTCTGCGGAACATGTTCCGCTCCCTGTC
>DATAGL010000501.1:0-3340 GCA_036263755.1 Chitinophagaceae bacterium
CTGAACGAGCTTTCCCGGAAAGTGCTGGGCATCTCCCTCGACGAAGTGGACCGTGCTTTTTAAAGAAATCAACCTGCATAGGCGGCATCCGCACGCCGGTCCTAAAACGAAAGGGCAGATGGTACCATCTGCCCTTTCGCCTGTTCTGTCCTCTTGTTGTTGTTGAACACGGCACTACCGGTTGTCCTTCCCGGGCTTCTACCCTTATCAACAGATCAACGTATCAACTACTTACTGCTACTGGTTGCCCCACAGCCTTGTGCCATCCCCTTTGCTTTTCCGCCAGGCATCGCGCCATTTGTGCATGTCCACCGGCCCGATCTGCGGCAGGGGCCGGCGCTCTTCTTTGGATTTGATACCCGGAAGCCGGGCCGCTTCCGACTGGTACCAATAAGCTACGGTACGCAGCTCGAGAATCAGCACGTTGTTGTGCCCGTGCTCGATGCTGAAGCGGAGCGACTTGTCGAAATACACCGGGTCGGTGATGTGGAAGCGGTATACATGGGTGCGGCCGCTCCAGCCGATGTCCCAGCGGCGCCCGGTGTTTTCGGCCAGGTGCACTTTGGGGTAACCGAAGTAAGGGGTCATGAACACCTCTTTCGGACACCAGGCGGTATTGAAATAATCTTCCGTGCCGGTACCGTGCAGGGTGGGCCGCTCGCTGCCGTCGATGAAGAACATATCGTCGCCCTCGCCGTACCAGATGGGTGAAGGAGAATTCACATAATAGTTCACGCCTACGAACTGGCCCCGGCCCTTGATATCCGCGATGAGGTAATTGCGCGCCGGTGTCTTGTTCGGCACCTGCGGCTTCAGCACGCCCCATTCGTTCTCGCGCTCCGCCGGATCGGTTTCCGTGACTTCGCTGTTGAACCAGGCATGGAAGCGTCCCATATCGGGCGGCAGCTGCGCCATTTCGTAATAATCCACGTAGTAATAAAAATTGTCGATGGCCTTTTCATTCTGGTTCTCTATTTCGATGCGGGCGCCGTTGGCAAAGGGCATGGAGAAATAACAGACCAGCGCTTTGGAATCGCCGGGCGTCACCAGCAGGGGCTGCGTATAATAGTTATACGCTTCGTTCCAGCCCTGGCCGAAGAAGGAGCCCAGGGGCGCTTCCACGGAAGGAAAGGTATTGCCGTCCCAGTACATGCGCAGGATGATGTCGTCGCGCAGCACGGTCTCCGGGCCGGGCGCGATGGTGATCCAGATATGGTTGATGATGCCGGCGCCTTTTACATTGAACAGCGAACGAGTTTCCCCGGGCTTGATGCCGGTCAGGTGGTCGCGGTTGCCGCCCGTGGTATCATAACTGCTCACCCGCTTGGAGCGGATGCCGCGTTTCATCTGGGCCAGCGAACTCAGGTCGTTGTCGGGCAGCTGCGCTCCGGCAGCGGCCGTAAGGAAAAGAAGGAAAAAGAAAATCGGGACTCTCATATGTATTCGGGTTTATCGGTGCTCGGGTTAACAATCAGGGCTTTCGGGCCTGGGCCGTGTGCTGCGTCAGGCCGTACACCGGCTTGTCGGAATACAGCAGCACCTGCACGTTGTATATCGGCTCGCTTTTCAGGGGGTTCAGCAGCTTCAGCTGCACGGTATGCCGGCCTTTGGGCAGGTCGTATTTCCAGGCCAGCTCGGCGCTGCGCAGAAGGAAGCTTGCCGGCAGGGCAAAATCCTGGACCTTCCGGCCGTCCACGTACAATTCGGTGCGGAACACATGGGGAGAAGTACTGGCCCAGCGGGCAGCGTCGCCACGGATGACGAACCCGGTGCCTTCAAACTCGAAATGAAGCTCATCGCCCGCCTCAGACCAGCGCGGCCAGATCTTATCCAGGGGGTAAAGACCGGCAAAGCTTTTTTCAAACCGGACGGGTTGCGGGGATTGCAGTTTGATCGTCACCTGGCCCCCATGAACCCTGCCGCCGTTGCGCTCGATATTGGCCAGGGCGTGTTTGAGCCCGGTGGCATACACGTCCTCCAGGCTCATGGTCGTATACTTGAAGTCGATGGATTCCGCTTCCTGCAAACCCATCTTCCAGTACGCGGGAATCTGATTGTATCCCAGCACGGTACCCAGGATACCCGCAGCGGTAGAGGGATTGCAATCGGCGTCCTGTCCGCAGCGGGTGCTGATCTCCAGCGTCTTTGTGTAATCGCCGCCGCCGTACAGCAGCCCGATGACCACGTAAGCGGCGTTGACCTTTGCATCGATGTTCAGGGGCACGAATACACCTTCAGGACAGCCGATGTCATCGGCCCATTTTTTCTGCACCTCCAGCCAGGTCTGCTTCCAGTCGGAAGGATACTGACGGTGCCAGCGGATCACGTCAGCGATGCACTGATGGAATTCACTTTCCTTCGGAACGGTGTTCAGCGCCGTGCGTACGATATGGTTGATGTCGCTGGACGTAAAGGCCAAGGCATACATCGCCGAAACATAGATGCCGCCGTACCAGCCGTCGCCGTAGTTCATGATGTGGCCGATCCTGTCGCCGATGGCGGAAGCGGTATTGGGCATGCCGGGCGACATCAGTCCTGCAAAGTCGGCCTCGATCTGGTAGTCGATGCAGTCGGCATGGGGGTTGTGCTGCCAGTGCCCGCTCATCGGGGCGCGGATGCCGCGCAGCACGTTGTACCGGCCGGCCTGGTTGGCGTGCCAGAGCGGATACCCGGCCTGCGCAAAGGCATGGGCGAATGAATCAGCCGGGGCGTCGAGCCCGTGCTTTTCAAACACGTCCACGAACGTAAGGTCCATGTACAGGTCGTCGTACAGGCCCGGGTTGCCGGTCATGGTTCGTTTGATGTACCCGTCGTACCATTTCAGGGACTGGTAGTCGCCGATGAAGGTGCCGTTGAACTGGAACTCGTAGGGACCGCCGAAAGTGACCCCGATGGTCTGCCCGGCCCACCCGCCTTTGATCTTGTCGGCGAGCTGCGCGCGGGAAAGCTTAAGGGTACCCGGTTCCTGGCTGTTGCCCAGAAGCGCAGCAGCCAGGAGCAGGAGGCAAAAACGTATTTTCATCAGTGTATGCATTTGTGTTTAGAAGCAGATAAGTATTGATTTCGTTTATTCCTTTCCGTTAAAACCTTTCTTACAATATGCCGCCCCGGGCAGGCGCTTCCGCCGCACCCCGGATCCGGTGGCCCCTCCAGCCGAAATACAGCACAACCAGGAAGCAAAGCAGGGGCACGATATAACCCACCTGGATGCTGCCGGTATTGTCGGAAAGCATGCCCATGAACAGGGGAATGACCGCCCCGCCCACGATGGACATCACGAGGAAGGAGGAAGCCACTTTCGACTCCTCGCCCAGCCCTTTGATGCCCAGTGCAAAGATCG
>DATAGL010000502.1:0-1774 GCA_036263755.1 Chitinophagaceae bacterium
AAAGACAAGACAAAGAAAGGGCGATGTTCCAGGAACATCGCCCTTTCTTTTTACAGTTGCTGAAGCCGGAACTTCCGCCACCGGACCTTGATGCCTCCGCCATCGTGGATCTGGAGGGCGATGAACCCGTTGGCCTGGGCAATCTGTTCATCGGTCAGCTGAATCATCTGGTGTCCGTTCAGCCAGGTAGTGACCGTTCCGCCCTGCACCCGGATGCGGAGGGTATTCCATTTCCCGGGCTTCAGGTATTGTTCGTTTGCGGAGTCGGGCTTGATCATCCAGCCGCGCCCGTACGATTCGTAAATGCCGCCCGTATGCTTGCCCGCCGGGGCCACTTCCACCTGCCAGCCTTTGATCTTCACACCTGTGATATCGGAGCGGAAGAACACGCCGCTGTTTCCGTTGGCCTCCTGCCTGAACTGAACGGAAAAATCAAAATCTTTAAACTGCTGCGCGGTGGACAGGTAGCCGTAACCCTTATCGGGACCGCTTTCGCAAACCAGCTCGCCATCCTTCACGTACCAGCGCTCCGTACCGTGGATATTCCAGCCGGTTAGGTCCTTGCCGTTGAACAGCTTTACTTTCTTCTGGGCCATAAGGGATGGCGCGCAGAGCAGGGAAAGAGCAAGAAAAAGTACGAAACGCATAAAAGGAATTTAGATCAATTTAAGGAAAGTAAACGGAACCGCGGATGGACACGATTGAAAAGGGATTTGCAGGATCGGATTCAATGATTGCATTTTTAGATTAAAGCGAGTCCCGGAAAGGAAGCTGATGGCACCGGGTTGAACATGCATACAGCTTCAGTACAACGCATTTTCCATCATGAAGTCAGAAGGCAATGTTGAGGTTTCAGTACATCTTACAAGCCGGGGGATTCCCAATTCCAAATACCCAAATTCCTAACCCCCAAAACCTAAACCCCGCCCCGGACCTCCAGCCCATACGTTCCCTGGACCTTATCCAGGAACAGGGCCTCCCACTCTTTGGGTACCCCTAGCTTCATGTGGCAGAAAAGCTGGGACTCGCTGTGCAGTACTATGCAGTGAAACCGCTTGACCAGCAGCATCACCTCGTTCATCAGGGTATAATCGAAATCCAGGGTATAGTTGGCCAGTACGGGCTTCTGGATGATCGGCGTCAGCTGCAGGGCAAGGGAAGTAACCGTTTTATAGGCGTTGATCAGTCCGGGAACGCCCAGCAGGGTGCCACCGAAATAACGCACGACCACCACGGCGGTATCCGTCAGGTTCTTACTGTCGATCTGCCCAAGGATGGGCTTCCCCGCCGAACCGGAAGGCTCGCCGTCGTCGTTGGCACGGAACAGGCTGCCGTCGGTGCCCATGCGGTAGGCAAAGCAATGGTGCACCGCTTTCGGGTGCTCCTCTTTCAGCACCTTGTACCGGGCCTTGAAGGCCTCCACCGAATCTGCCGGATAGGCATAGGCAAGGAAACGGCTGCCCCGGTCTTTGTATTCCGCAGAGGACGGCTTTTCTATGGTGAAGTAATGATTCATGGTTCACTGTTCCTTGCGGGCCACCGGCGGTTTGTGTATCGGGTCACCCCCGGCGGGGGCCCAAAGGAAATGAAAGTATTTGAATGTTGGTTAGTGAGTTTGTTTCAGCCTTTACTGAGAGGGTGGCGCTTAAGTAAAGGATAAATGGCGGAACGCAGTTCTCTATCAATTTCACCTTACATCGTACCTTTCACTCCCTCCCTAATTCCTAATTCCAAATTCCCAATACCTAACCCCTCACCTGGCCCCTTACCCAAA
>DATAGL010000503.1:0-1912 GCA_036263755.1 Chitinophagaceae bacterium
GACCTGGCACTGCTGACCGACGGCCTACGCGCCGAGCGCGAGCAGGGCATTACCATCGACGTGGCCTACAAATACTTTTCCACGCCGAAGCGCAAGTTCATCATCGCCGACGCACCGGGGCATATCCAGTACACCCGCAACATGGTGACCGGCGCTTCCAACGCCGACCTGGCCATCATCCTGGTGGACGCCCGTAACGGGGTGGTGGAGCAAACCCGCCGCCATTCCATCATCACCTCACTGCTGAACATCCCGCACGTGGTGGTGGCCATCAACAAGATGGATCTTGTCGGCTACTCCCAGGACGTGTACAATAACATCACCATTGAGTATGCTTCCGTTGCCCGGTCGCTCGGACTAAAAGACGTCCACTACATTCCTATTTCCGCCCTCAACGGAGATAACATCGTGGATAAGTCGGCAACAATGGACTGGTATGAAGGTCCTTCGCTGCTGGAGTTCCTCGAAAGCGTGGAAGTGCAGGACGACATCAACCTCACCGATCCCCGTTTTTCCGTCCAGTACGTCATCCGTCCGCAAACCGACGAGCTGCACGACTACCGCGGATATGCCGGCAGGGTCATCTCGGGCATTTACCGTAAGGGCGATAAAGTGCTGGTGCAGCCCGCCGGTATCGAAAGCACCATTGACCGCATCGAGATTGCCGGGAAAGAAGTGCCGGAGGCGTTTGCCCCGCAAAGCGTCGTGCTCCACCTGAAAGATGATATTGACATCAGCCGGGGCGATATGATCGTACAGGCAGACAACACCCCGGCCGTGGAGCAGGAACTGGAAGTGCTGCTGTGCTGGATGGACAGCAAGCGCCTGCAGCCCGGGAGCAAATACCTGCTGCAGATCAACAGCCGCGTGGTGCGCAGCGTGGTGAAAGAAATTGAGTACAGGCTGGACGTAAACTCGCTGGAAAAAGAATACGAGGTGGAATCGGCCGGACTGAACGACATCATCAAGGCTACGATCAAAACGGCCGCTCCGGTGCCTTTCGATTCGTACAGCAAGCTGCGGGACAACGGCGGTGCCATCCTTATCGATGAAACCAGCTACGTGACCGTAGGCGCCTGCATGATCCAATAAATGACCGAAATGCAAGAGCAACTGTTCATACAGGAATTGTACAAGCGTAACACCGTTTGCTACGGCAACTTTCCGGACAAGGAAAAGGCGGAGTCCTTTGCTGCCGGGATGTTCCGGTTTCTCTTCGGCTCGTACGAAGGAAAATACGAATCGGAGGAGCGCCTCCGGCAGGAGTACTGCCAGCTGAAAGACAAGCTGGCCGCATTGCTGACCCGACTGGTGCAGAGCGAGGAGGAAGGAAGCATCCAGCGCGACCTGTTCTTTGCAGAGCTGCCCCGCCTGTATGAGCTGCTGATGAAGGACGCAGCGGCCATTATCCAGTTCGATCCGGCGGCCAAAAGCATCGAGGAAGTCCTGGTGGCCTATCCCGGCTTTTTTGCCACGGCGGTGTACCGTATGGCGCACCAGCTGCACCGGCAGGGCGTTCCCCTGCTGCCCCGGCTCCTTTCGGAGTTTGCCCACAGCAAGACCGGCATCGACATTCATCCAGGTGCCCAGATCGGGGAATCGTTCTTTATCGATCATGGTACCGGCATCGTCATCGGGGAGACCACCCATATCGGGAACAATGTAAAGATTTACCAGGGCGTGACTCTCGGGGCCCTGACCGTGATCAAGGAGGAAGCTGCTTCCAAGCGCCACCCGACCATTGAGGACGAAGTGATCATTTACTCCGGGGCCACGATCCTGGGCGGTAAAACGGTCATCGGCCGCGGCTCGGTGATCGGTGGCAACGTTTGGCTGACGGCCAGCGTCCCGCCCGGGTCCGTAGTATACCATAAAAGCGAAGTGAAGATCAAGGATAAGCAACCCTTTCCTG
>DATAGL010000504.1:0-2311 GCA_036263755.1 Chitinophagaceae bacterium
ACTTCGTGAACCGCAAGGTGCTGCTCACGTTCGGCACCCGCTCACGCGAGGACGAGATCAACCCGAACTACCCCATCCTGGCCTGGGATGAAAGAGGCCACCGGCTGGCCGTGATCTACAGCGAGGAAGGCAAGGTGAAGCTGTTCGTGTACGATGCCCTTAACCGCATCAAGCTGAACCGCCAGGAGCTGCCCATGTTCGACCAGGTGCAGGATGCCAAGTACATGCTGAACAACAACACGCTGGTCATGAGTGCCGTCAAAAGCGGCCAGACCGACATCTTCGTGTATAATATCGAAAAGAATACCGCCGAGCAGGTGACCGACGACGTGTACGACGACCTCGACGCAGCCTTCGTGACCTTCCCGAACAAGACCGGCATCATGTTTTCCTCCAACCGGCCCCACGGCCGGGCCGTGGATTCCGATACGGCCCTGACCTCCGACCACTACAACATCTTCCTGGTCGACAACTGGAACAAGTCGGAATTCAAGCAGATTTCCCAGCTGACGAACGTGCGTTTCGGCAACGCGCGCTTCCCTTCGCAGTACAATACCTACCACTTTACGTTTGTGTCGGATGAAAACGGCATCAACAACCGCTACGCCGGCTTTTTTGCCACCGAGCGCGCCGGCCTGGATACGCTGGTGTACATCGGCGACGAGGTGCTGCGCAACCCCGGCATCAAGGAAGTGGACAGCCTGCTGAAAGAATGGGATAAGACCGATATTGATTCCGTAGGCTACCTGTCGGTGACCAACGACTCTTCCTACGTCTTCCCGCTGACGAACTACCAGAGTTCCCTGCTGGAAACCCGGACCGCGGGTTCCAACGACCAGGTGAGCGAAGTGGTGCGCCAGGGCGATTATAAGTTCCTGTACCGCCTGCGGGTGGACGAGAACACGCTGCGCCGCCGCAACGTGTCGGCCAAGCCCACCGAGTACATGAAAAAGCAGATGGAGCAGTCGCGGGCCGCCAGCACGGGAGCGGCCGGCAATCCCGCTTCCGGAACGGATTCGGCCCGGACGAATGCCAACGACTTCTTCCAGACGGAATTTGATACCGAAAAGACCGACAGCTCGCGCCTCGGCCGGGTGTTTGAAGCCCAGCCGCTGATGCCCGAGCCGGTGCTCAAAAAGGCGAAGCTGTATGAGTACCGCCCGCCGAAGTTCTTCTCCGACTACGTGGTAGCCGGCCTGAACAACACGGTATATCTGGTGAACAAATACCAGGCCTATGCCGGCGGCGCCGGCCCAATCACACTTTCCAACGGCAACCAGCTCAACGGCCTCATCCGCATGGGCACCTCGGACCTGTTCGAGGATTACAAGATCTCGGGCGGCATCCGCATCGCGCCCAACCTGCGCGACAACGACGTGCTGTTCGAATTCACCAACCTGCGCAAGCGGTTCGACTGGGGCTTTACCTATTTCCGCTCCAGCCAGCAGTACGAATCCGGCGGACTTCCTGCCTCGAAGCAGTTTTCCTCCTACTACCTGGCCCGCCTCCGCTACGCGCTGGACCGTACCAAGAGCCTGCGCATCTCGGTCGGCCCGCGCTTTGACCGCGAGGTATTCAGCCTGCTGAACCAGAACATCCCCCTGGGTACGCCGGACCTGAAGCAGACCTTCGGACAAACCACCCTCGAGTATGTGCACGACAACTCCATCTCCCCGGCGCTGAACATCTGGCACGGGCTCCGCTGGAAGGCGTACGTGGACTGGTTCACGAAGCTGAGCGATATCAAGAACAGCGACGGCAAGTTCATGTTCAATGCCGGTGTGGACGCCCGTCATTACCTGCCCCTGTACCGCAACATCATCTGGGCGGTGCGCGGCGCTGCCGACTTCTCCTGGGGCAGCCAGAAGATCGTCTATTATCTGGGCGGCACCGATGGCTGGCTGAAGTTCCGCGAGAACTCGTTCAATGAAAAGACCGGCCAGTACCGTTATTTCGATGCCGGCGAGGGCAACCGTCCCGCCAACGATGCTGACTATGCCTACCAGTCGCTGGCGGTGAACCTGCGCGGCTTTGTACAGAACGTGGCCAACGGCAACAACGCCGTGGTCATCAACAGCGAAATCCGCGTACCGGTGTTCAGCACCTTCCTCAACCGCCCGATCAACAATGCGTTCCTGCGCAACTTCCAGATCGTGCAGTTTGCCGACCTCGGATCGGCCTGGAACGGGAAGTACGATGCCATCAAGCGTCCTTCGGTAACCTATGGCGACATTCCCATTGCCGTCAAGCTGAAAGCCGGCGGCATCGGACCCTTTGCCGGCGGTTACGGCTTCGGCGCCCGCTCCACCCT
>DATAGL010000505.1:0-2286 GCA_036263755.1 Chitinophagaceae bacterium
ACTTCGTGAAAGCCGGCTCACCGCTTTCCGACGGACAGGTAGCTCCCGGCGACATCCTCGCCATCCAGGGCCCCTTCGCCGTACAGCAGTACGTGGTGAACGAGATCCAGGAAGTGTACCGCCTCCAGGGTGTAAAGATCAACGACAAGCACATTGAAGTGATCGTACGCCAGATGATGCGCAAGGTTTCGATCGTGGATCCGGGTGATACCCGCTTCCTTGAAGAGGACCTCGTGGACAAGTTTGAGTTCCTGGAAGAGAACGACTACATCTTCGACAAGAAGGTGGTGACCAACCCGGGCGAATCGTCCAAGATGCGCGCCGGACAGATCGTCTCCCTCCGGGAGCTGCGGGAAGAGAACTCCGTGCTCCGCCGGAACGACAAGCAGCTGGTGGAATACCGCGATGCAAAACCCGCCACCTCCGCACCGACCCTGCTCGGTATCACGAAGGCTTCGCTGGGTACGCAGAGCTGGATCTCGGCCGCTTCCTTCCAGGAAACAACGAAGGTGCTTTCTTCTGCCGCCATCATGGGCAAAACCGACGACATGCTCGGCCTGAAAGAGAACGTAATCACCGGCCACCCGATCCCGGCCGGTACCGGTCTGCGCGAGTTCGACAACATGATCGTAGGTTCGAAGGAAGAATACGAACTGCTCCAGACCACCCGGGAAGCCATGTCGTTCGACGATGACGAGTAAACCCCCGGACGGTTCCAATCAAATTGTGCCTCTTACTATATTCGAAGACCCCGCTGCAGGCGGGGTCTTTTTTATTTGCGGCCACAGAAAGAGGGCATTCACCAACGGCATGCTCCTGCAACCGGGGCCGGGCCCTCATTACCGGTCCCTTCTTCCGCTGAGCGCTGCCCAGATGGCCAGGAAAATGACGGCACCTCCGGTGGCAATCAGGATGCTGTACAGGTTGAAACCGTCCACGCCATCCCAGCCCAGGAAGCGGGCCACAAAGCCGCCGACAACCGCACCGACGATACCGATGATCATGGTAATAATGCACCCCTGCGGGTCGCGTCCCGGCCTTAAGGCTTTGGCGATGGCGCCGGCAACCAGTCCTAAGATGATCCAGGTTAATATGCCCATAACAAATGATTTAGTACCGATGGGTCATCAAAGAACGTACCCGGGCAATGTGCTGCTCCGCTCAGTCGGTGCAGAACAGATCATCGAGCGAAGAATCATCGCTTCTTTGTACTTCACGGACTCTTTTTTTCGCTGTTAAGTTCATCATAAAGAACCCCTGCAGCCATATTCTTACCGATTTTGCCCTTTAATTTGCACAAAAACTGCGCATGAAAAGCGGGCTTCTGATTTTGAATCTTGTATTGCTTGTTCTGGTAGGTGTGTTATTCTACCTGCATTTCTCCAAACCGGCGGTTGCCGGTGTCCGCAAAGAAGCCAACCCTAAGGGTGTTGTCGCTTCCGCACAGCCTTCCGCCGGCGAGGAATTCCGGATCGCCTATTTCGATATGGACTCGGTACAGGAATCCTTTGTACTGGTAAAGGAAGTGAAGAATGAACTGAGCCGCAAGGAAGCCAACATCGCTTCGGAGCTGTCCCGCCTCGATAAAGCGTTCCGCGACAAATACGCGCAGTTTCAAAGCCAGGCCCAGAACCAGGCCATGACCCAGGTGGAATCGGAAACCGCCCAGCGTACCATGATGCAGATGGAGCAGGACATGCGCACCCGCAAGCAGGCGCTCGACCAGGAGTACCAGGACCATTACATGCGCCGGATGCGGGAACTGAAAACAAAGATCGAAGAATACCTGAAGGACTACAACGCCACGAAACGGTATACCTACATTTTTGCTTACGAGCCGGGCCTGATCTACTACCGCGATACGACCTACAACATCACGCACGACGTGATCAAAGGGCTGAACGAACAATACAGCGCAAAGAAGAAATAACTTGAAACCTATATTGAATTGATCCCGCCTCCGGCGGGATTTTTTTTGCCCTGTAAAAAGGATACCTGCGGAATACTTATCTTGACCCCTAAATGATTGCTATGGCAGAAGACGTACTCCAACCGGCGGCAGCGCTCCGGGAAGACCAGTCGTTCAAGCGCTCGCTCGGATTGCTGGACGCCACAATGATCGTAGCCGGATCGATGATCGGCTCGGGTATCTTTATTGTAAGCTCGGAGATCACCCGCAATGTCGGAAGCGCCGGGTGGCTCATTGCCGTATGGCTGATCACGGGTTTTATGACGATCACCGCGGCTCTTTCCTATGGAGAGCTGAGCGCCATGTACCCCAAAGCC
>DATAGL010000506.1:0-1858 GCA_036263755.1 Chitinophagaceae bacterium
CATGAAGCGGGAACAGGAGCTGAAGAACCGGGAACAGGACATTGAAATACAGCTGCAGAAAAAACTGATGGAAGAGCGGGTGCTGCTGTCCCAGCAGATCCGGAAGGAAGAAACCGACCGCGTGCTGCTGAAGGAAACCGAATACCAGCTGAAGCTGCGCGAGCTCGAAAAGCAGCTGGAAGACCAGCGCCGCCTCGCCGAGGAAATGAAGCGCAAGGCCGAGCAGGGCTCCATGCAGCTGCAGGGTGAAGCCCAGGAACTCCTGCTCGAAGAGCTGCTGCGCGAACACTTCCCCTTCGATACGGTTGCGGAAGTGGGCAAGGGCGTGGAAGGCGCCGACTGTATCCAGACGGTGCGCAATGCCGGGGGCTCCGACTGCGGACGCATCATCTTTGAAAGCAAGCGCACCAAATCCTTTAATAATGCCTGGGTGGAAAAGCTGAAGAACGATATGCGCGGCCAGCAGGCCGATGTGGCCATCCTCGTGACCCAGGCCTACCCGCGCGACATGACCTGCTTCGGCGAGCGCGACGGGGTCTGGATCTGTTCCTTCTCGGAAGTGATCGCCCTCACCAACGCCCTGCGCCATACCATCCTGCGCATCCACGATGCCAAGAAAGCGGAGGAGAACAAAGGCGAGAAAATGCAGATGCTCTACAGCTACCTGACGGGAACGGAATTCCGCCAGCAGATCGAAACGATCGTGGAAGGGTTTCTTTCCATGAAGCATTCCATTACCCGCGAGCGCATCCAGATGGAAAAGCTGTGGAAGGAACGGGAGAAGCAGCTGGAACGGGTGCTGCTCAGCACCTCCGGCCTCTATGGCTCCATCCGCGGGATTGCCGGGGCTTCCATCGGCGCCATTCCGCTGCTGGAAGACGACGGGCTGGAAGAGGAAGCCGATGATGTTCCCAAACTGATTGCCAAGTAATGGCCGTTGTTTTTATCCTCGTGACCGTCGTCCTCGTTGCCCGGGTGCTGCTGCAGAAAGATCCTCCGCCACAGCCTCCGGGCAACCTCTTTTCGGTACCGCCGCCGCCCGTAATGGCGGGTGAGCTATCTTTTCCCGGCAGCGCTTCCGGCATTCCCCTCACGGAAATGGAACGCATTCTTGAAAAGCGGTTTGTGTATTACCAGTGCCTCGACGGGCGGCTCCGGCGCCTGTTCCTGCGGCGCCTGCACCGCTTTATCGAACACAAGCATTTTATCATCAAAGACGATGAGGGCTTCCGCGAAATGCCGGTGCTCGTAAGTGCGGCGGCCATCCAGCTGACCTTCGGGCTGAAGCATTACTTCCTGCCCTTTTACCGCTACATCCGCATCTATCCGCAGGAATACGTGGCCGACCATGCCTTGAAAGTATTGGCCGGTAATGTACAGGGCAATACCATCACCGTTGCCTGGAACCATTTCCTTGAAGGTTATGCAAAAATGAACGACGGGGCCAATGTGGGCCTGCACGAAATGAGCCATGCCCTGTACATCCAGAAAATGGTGATCGGACAGCACCCCGCAGAAGATTTCGGGGGCCGGTGGACGAGCCTGATGAATGAATGCAAGCTGGCCTCAGAAGCGGAGGCGCAGGGCCGGTACAACCTGTACTCTCCTTATGCCGATACGAATCTGCAGGAATTCTGGGCCGAAAGCGTGGAGCTGTTTTTTGAAAAGCCCGCCGAGCTCCGTAAACATTATCCCGATGTATACGCAGCCCTGCAGGCGCTGCTGAACCAGGACCCGCTGAATCCTGCCTGCCCGCTGCTGAAGAACAACCGCACTTTCCGCGAAAAAATGAACGGACTTATGGAGGTGTACATACATAACTCAGGCAGCTCTGCCCGAAAAACCTAGAATGCAGCTT
>DATAGL010000507.1:0-3335 GCA_036263755.1 Chitinophagaceae bacterium
GTGGGTTCATGGCGTTGTATTTGTCCTACACCTGCAAAGAAGTGTGATCATGAAAAAGCAGCGGTGGGGTTGGAGCTATGCCATGGTGCTCCTTTTATCTTTTTTCTTTTTCAGCTGTAAGCAGGAAAACCTGGGAACGGATAACCCGGACGTGGCCCGGATCCCGTTCCATCCATTGCAATCGGAGAGCGATCTGGACCTCCTGATACAGGAAATCGGTGATGCCCGTGTGGTGCTCCTGGGCGAAGCTTCTCATGGCACCGCCGAATACTATGAATGGCGGGCAGCCATTTCCCGCCGGCTCATCCAGGAAAAAGGATTCGATTTCATCGCGGTGGAAGGAGAATGGGCGGATACGTACCGGGTCAACCAGTTTGTAAAAGGCCCAAGGCAGGACAGTGCCGCAGCCGTTTCACTGTTGCAGCGCTTTGACCGGTGGCCGACCTGGATGTGGCGCAATTATGAAGTGGCTTCGCTGGTGGGCTGGATGAATGACTACAACCAGGGTGCCTCAAGCAAAGCCGGGTTTTACGGGCTGGATGTATATTCTCTCTGGGAGTCGGTGACCGATATCCTGCCATACCTTCAGGGGGCGCCCGATTCGCTCCGGCAGCTCGCGCAACAGGTGCAGCAATGTTTCCAGCCCTACAGCGCCGACGAACAGGACTATGCCTTTGCCGCCGGTAATCCTTCTACCGGTTGCGGAAACCTGACCCGCCGGCTCTGGCAGGCGGTCCTCCATTATACAGGAGAAGGGCCCGCGCAGAACGAAGCCCATTTTGTGCTGCAGCAAAACGCCCTCGTGGCCCTCAATGCGGAACGGTATTATACCGCCGCGGCATTCAGCAACAACGAATCCTGGAACATCCGCGACCGACACATGGCCCAGACCCTGGATCGCCTGCTCCAATTCCACGGGCCCCAGTCCAGGGGCATCGTTTGGGAGCATAATACCCACGTGGGTGATGCCCGGGCCACGGACATGGAAGATGAGGGACTGGTGAATGTAGGGCAGCTGGTGCGGGAATCGTATGGCGCTAACAATGTATACTTAGTCGGATTCGGATCCTATGCCGGAACCGTGATCGCCGGCAGCCAGTGGGGAGCTCCCATGACCGAAATGAACGTTCCGGAAGCGCGTCCGGGCAGCTGGGAAGCAATGCTGCATAGTCTTGGTGCCTCTGATAAACTGATCCTGTCGCGCGAACTGCGGGCCGCAAACCTGCTGGGCAGCCCTATAGGGCATCGGGCCATTGGCGTGGTATATAACCCTGCGTCTGAATCCGGGAACTATGTGCCGTCCGTTATTGCAGAGCGGTACGATGCGTTTTTGTTTATCGACCGTACGCGGGCATTGCGCCCCATACGGTAAGCGAGAAAACTGGTTATAAACGAGAACAGGCCCGGAGCGGAATGCCCGGGCCTGTTCTCGTTTATGCTGCGTTCAGTGCAGCACACTGTATGCACTTATTTTTATTTAACGGCTACGGAATCTTTTGCCTTTGCCGCCTTGAGCACCTCAGTGGCGGCCATGCGCCCGGTTTCAGCAGCCCCGTTCATAAAGCCCTGGTAATAGGAGCTGCAATGCTCCCCGGCAAAGAACAGGTTGCCCACCGGCTTGATTTCGGCTCCGCGGATGGTCGTGTACTGGCCTACGCGGTAGCAGGCATAGCTGCCGCGGGTAAAGGGGTGCTCGGGCCAGTGCATGCGCTTGGCCACGCCCGTATACGCCTTCGCACATCCGGGCCACATCTGCTCCAGCTGCGCCACGAACTTGGGCGCCTGCTGCGCCGGTGTGCCTTCACCCAGCTGGATGCCCTTGATGCCTCCCTGGTAAACGGTAAAGCCGGCGGCGGAAGTGGGCTGCAGGGCGCTGTTGTCCCACCCGGTCTGGATTTCACTATCGGAGAACATATAGGCGCTGTGCCCGGAGTTGCGCCAGACGCGCTGATTGAATCCGAGGAAAAGCTTTGAATTGGTTCCATAACCCAGTTGCTCGATAGCATTGCGTTTCCACGCGGGCAGGGCTACCGCCAGCTCCACTTCCTTCAGTACCGAGAAGGGAATGGTGCACACCACTAAGTCTGCCTTGACGGATACGGTGGAGCCGCCGGCCTTGGAAAAGGAAAGGAGGTAGCCGCTGCCGGATTCGGCAATCCGTACCAGTTTGTGCTCCAGTTGTACCTGGTTTTTCACCTGGTTGAACAGCGCATCGGTAACTCGCTGGTTGCCCCCGGCTACTTTATACCGCTCATCGGAAGTGCCGAAAATGGAAAAGCCCTGGGCCGTTTTGGCCACGAACAGGAAAAGGAAGTTAATGGAAGACTGGTCGTTTGTTTCCCGGCCATATTCGGTAAGGTAGGCGACTTCAATGCCCGTGCGCAGAAAGCCCTGCATGCCGATGCTGTCGAGGTAAGCGGAAATGCTCAGCTGATCGAAATAGAGGGTCTGCTCGTTGTGCCGGTCGAAGGTCATAAAGCCGTCGAGCGAGCGGATGTCTGCGGCAATCCGCTTGTGGAAGGGTTCGAAGGCGGCGATCACCTGCTCCTCGGTATAAAACTGGCCATCAATAAAGAACGAATCGCGGGTAAAGGCTGCTTCCTCCTTTGATAAGGTATCCAGCAGCGGCAGACCGAACTCGTGGCAGAGCTTCAGCATTTCCTTATGCTCGGTATCAATAAATTCCCCGCCCAGTTCCGTCACGAGCGTCGGGTGCAGTACGTTTTTGGCGCTGTACATCCGCCCGCCGGTCCGCTGAGAGCCTTCATACACGGCGGCGGCATAGCCGGATTTCTTCAGCTGATAGGCGCAATTGAGGCCGGCAATACCGGCGCCCAGGATGGCGATCTTCGGCCCGTTCGCTTTCAGGGCGGTGGTGGATGCCGGGGATGGTTCCGGAAGCAGGTCGGCGGCCTGGCGGCAGCCGTTCAGCAGGCCGGCGGCACTCAGGGCTATACCGGCTTTGAACGTATCACCTATGAACCGGCGGCGATGCAGTCCTTCCGCTGCAGAGCGGGCTGCCAGCTCTTCCAGCGGGGCCGAACCTTTTTGGCGGGATTGCTCGGTGAGGAAAAAAGCTTTGCGTAATACGTTCAGCAGCGGAACGCGGCTTCCGGATTTGATATAGCTCATAGCAGTAGTTTGTTTGGACTTCAAAATAGGCGAATTCCCCCCACATCTTCAAAAAAAAGGTAATGAGATGGGGTAAGCTTAGTATGAAGCGCGGCGGGGAGCCCATGAAAAAAGCCCTGCCGGTCGGGCAGGGCTTCCTGAAAAGGATAGAAAGATCAGTCGCGGGAAGCGAGCTTGGAAAGCAGGCGCAGGATCTCCAGGTA
>DATAGL010000508.1:0-2680 GCA_036263755.1 Chitinophagaceae bacterium
CTGCGGCGTTCCGCTTCTTTCCACTCTTGGTTTGTCCGCACCCAAAATAAAAAAGCCCGGGACCGTCCCGGGCTTTTAAGTGATGTGGTGGCTTTGCCTGCTAAAGGATCGGGCAGGGCAGGCGGTCAGAACAGTTTTTCCTGCGGCGGCTTGGCACCGGCCAGGCGGATGTACACGGTGGTTTGTCCGCGGTGGTGGGTCTGGTGCTCGAAGCATTTTACCAGGGCCATGCTCCGGGTCATATCGAAGCGGCCGAACACCTTTACGGTTTCGTTCAGCTGGGCAGGGTTCATCTTTTTAAGGCTGTTGATGACGAAGTCGTAGCCGGCCAGCACGAGCTTCGTGACGTTGGCTTTCGACTTGTCGGTTGTTTTTTCCGACTCGCCCATGCCTACCGGGCTTTTTTCGCCGGTAGCCGTGGCGGCAAAGGCATAGTTGGCATCGGTCAGGTGCAGCATCTGCTCGGCAAAGGAGCGCATTTCCGGTGTGGGCTTAAGGGCAAAGCCCGACTCGGGCATGGCGTCCAGGTATTCCTGGGTATAGGCTTTGGCCCGTTCCCATTCCTTGACCATGTCGGCAACGGAGCTTTGTGCGCGGGCAAAGCCGGTCAGGCCCAGCAGGGCGAACGCGAGGGCGAAGAACTGGATTCTTTTCATGATGGTTTATTTTAAGGTTGTTGAGGCGCTGTTGGTGTTGCTTATTTTTCTTTGACCATGACCAGCTGCATGTGGCCTCTCATGGCAATGGTCAGCGTGTCTCCGCTCAGGCGGATGATCCGGGCGGGTCTTTCTTTTTCGCCTGTGGAAAGGTTCAGCACCGTGCCTTCGGCTTCAAGCTTCCAGGTTCCCGTGGTGGTGGAGACTTTGTCGTCCTCTTTCCGGAGTTTATGCTCGGCATAGGTATCGTCTGCCTTCAGTTCCGTTTTCACTTCCTTGGTCATGCCCATGGTCCCTTTCTCTATGTCCATTGTTTCGCCCGACTGGGTATTGATTATGTGGACCCAGCGCCAGGTACCTACCAGGTCTCCTTTGGCAGCGAAGAAGGAAGAGAAGACGATCAGCGAAGCTGCCAGCAGGACAGTCAGGGAGATTTTGCTCATGGTAGCATTTTTAGTTTTGGTATGGATGCAAAGATGCAGTGTTTCCTTCATAAGCGGAGCATGACGTTGACTGCGCACTACCAGCCGCACAGAGCTGCAGCTCCCGGATTTACCGAAGGTGCGGGAATCGTTCCCAAAAGGTCCTGGACTGCAACAGCAGGTCATATTTCGTCGCTTCTTCGGGGCTGTACTGCCCCCATTGCTCCAGCTGGTCCCGGGTTGCCTCATGTTCATTAATGGTAAAGTAATAATAGGTTACTATTAAGGGCGATTTTGTGGCGACTACCTTTCGTAAATAGGGGCCTTCAAAATAAAAGAAGTAATCCGCTTTTATTCCATGTGCTAAATGAATCCGCTTCAGTCCGGCTGCATCGTAATCATAAGTGACCAGCTTTATACGACTCCAGAACTTAGCTTCGTCATTGGAATCTGAAGGCAGGGTGTCGGTTACATGAAGCAGCCCGGTATAAGTAGCGTACCGCTGTTCCAGGCTGTCTCCTTTCTTTATGACCGATTTCCAATCCTCATTGCCGTAAGGATCCGGTCCGTAGGGGCCGGGACGTTTGTGCTGTGCATTTACGGTGAAAGTGGCCAGCAGGCTTAGAATAAAGAGGCGTTTCATCTGCATCAATTTTCAGGGATCTTCCGTACATCGGGTTATTCCGAATAACCTGTTCGCAATGAATTATTGTGCTGTGAAATGTACACAGGTTTCTGTTCCGGTCAAAACTTCGGAACATTCTCATTCAATAATGCACATCAGGCATCCGGGTTCGGGCTGTATGAACTCTTCCCCTGCTACCTATAGGCGTTGCGCGTGCCTGCTTCAAATGTAAACCGGTTCCTTTCAGTGCAGACACCCTCCGGTTCAGCCGGATAAAATTCCTTTCCGTATATCACGCCCCCATTTTTGCGCCTTCGAACAACATTTAAAATCAAAACACATGAACCGAAACCTGCTTAAATCGGGCGCTGCGCTGGTACTGGCGGCTGCCCTCTTCAGCTGCGGCAAGGAACGCCTCGAACCATCCTCCCTCAACGCATCCCAACCGGCACCCGGAATGGAACAGAACGCCCCCGAAGCGGGGCTGCTGATGCCCCAGCTGCAGCCCCGCCTTTCCACCATCCAGTACGACGGCCAGCCGTTTCTTACGTTTACCCGCGACCTCTCCGGCCGGATCACAAAAGTGGATGGCGGAGAGCACATCACTACCTATACCTACGGGAACGGACAGGTGCAGATCGACCGGTTCCGGCCTTTTTCGAACGATTCCCTTTTCCGGTACACGGCGGTCCTGAACAGCAAGGGCGCCATCACCAGCATGTCGGGCCGGATATACGGGGAAACCGGGGAAGTGTATGAAGCGAAGTACACATTCTTTTACAACAGCTACGGCCGCCTGACCGGCATGTCCAAAGTATATGCACTCTGGGGTGAGACCACTTACGTGACGTATACCTACGGCTGGACCGGGAGCGATCTTACTTCCTGCACGATGTCGAGCAACGGCAAGTTCCTCGGAAAAAAAGGTTACCAGTATGCCAATGCCCTGCCCGACAAGCGCGGCGTGTGGAACGACA
>DATAGL010000509.1:0-3658 GCA_036263755.1 Chitinophagaceae bacterium
GGTTCATGTTCTTGAAAAAAAACACCAGCGAGGCACCGGCGGCAGTGACCAGCCAGGTGAATGTAGTGGCCAGCAGGGCGGAGTACACCGGACCGATGCCGGTGAAGAATTGTTCAATCGATTCCATATTCAGTTTCTTTAACCAATAAATGACGGGCAAGCTCCTCGCTTACCGTAACCATGCCTTTATCCAGTTTCAGGTCCAGGGACCGGTCGAAAGATGAGCGCTTTTTAATTTCCAGTTGCGTACCGATGCCCAGTCGTTTCTGGGTAAGTTCTTCCAGCAGGGCACTGGACTGACCGGTTACATGGCAAATCTCCGCCGGCCGGCCCGCGGGCCAGTCCGCCAGGCTCACCCGCTCCACCCGCTCCATCCTGCCCTTACTGTCGGGTATGGGGTCTCCGTGCGGGTCGAAAGAGGGGAAGCCCAGGTATTCATCGAGCTTATCAATGAGCTTTTTACTGCTTACATGTTCCAGTTCTTCCGCAATACCGTGCACCTCGTCCCAGGCAAACTGAAGCTTTTCCGCCAGGAAGTATTCCCAAAGCCGGTGCCGCCGGATGATATGCAGCGCAATGCGTTTTCCTTCGGCCGTCAGGCTGAAACCATAATAGGGGCGGTAGTGCAGCAGCCTTTTACCGTGCAGCTTCTTCATCATATCGGTTACGGAAGCGGCACGGGTGTTGAGCTTTCCCGCCAGCGCATTGGTAGTCACCGTGCCCGACTCCTGCTGCAGGTGAAAAATGGCCTTTAAATAATTTTCCTCGCTACTGGAATAGTTTAAGCGCACCTAACAATATTTTTAGACTAATCTAAAAAAAGTATGCCACTATTCCAAAAGGGCGGGGCCATGACGGGCAAAACGCTGTTTTGCCCGGTGATCCGGAAAATGGCGGAACCGTTTCCGGGTACCGGTCAGCCGCATTCGATCCGCAACTTTATAAAACATCAACCAGGTAGTCTTTGATTCCTTCCGCCAGGGGCAGGAAACGGGTTTGTACGGGGAGTGGCCCGTCTCATTTTCCGGCCATAGCCCGATATTTGATGTAGCTTTATTCCAATTTTAGAAAATGCATGCTATGCTACGCCTGGCTTTCTTTTGGATGGTGCTCTTGCTGGCTTCCTGTTCCGGTTCCTCTGCGGACCAGCCGGAAGAGGAAAATGGTTTCTCCTATGACCGGTTTGCCGAACGCTTTCCTGAGTCCCGCCTGCCTTATACGCTAACCGATACAGCGCTTCTGGATCATAAGGATACGGCCGCCCTCCGCTATCCTGAAGTATTGGGTCAATTGCAGGGCATGGCAGACAGCCTCCTGGGAAAGAGCGGCAACCGGCGCTATGTGCCCCTGGCACGGGTCAAGGCGGCTGATGAAACGTATTTCGTGGTACGGGCGGCGGCTGGACGCAAAACGGCGGCCTTTGTACTTGCCTATGATAAAAAGGAAAATTTTGTAGCGGGTTTTCCCTTCCTCATCCCCGATACCAAACCCAATACGATGCAGTCGAGCTCTATCGACAGGTCGGCCACGCTTTCCCGCAACACCTGGAGCAAAGGGGAGGACGGGACCATTGCGGAAGGAAAGGACGTATATGCCTACAGTAAGGATGCGGGCAAATTCACGCTCGTGCTGACCGACCTGCTGGACGACGGCCAGGGCGAACTGTTAAACCCCATTGATACCTTTCCCCGCACCCACAAGCTGGCTGCCGATTACGGCCGCGATAAAAAGAATATGGTTTCCATCCGCGACGGCAGCAAGCCCGGCCGCCTCCGTTTCTTTGTCCATTTTGAAAAAGACGGCGGGGAATGCACCGGTGAATTAAGAGGAGAGGCCCAGCTGATGTCGCCCACTACCGCCATATACCGGCAGGCCGGTGAGCCCTGCGTGCTTCAGTTTTCGTTTAAGTCTTCTTCCGTGGCACTGACCGAACTGGAAGGCTGCGGCTCTCACCGGGGCGTGCGGTGCCTGTTCGAGGGTTCATTCACCCGGAAAAAAGAACGCCGGCCGGAAAACGAGGCCGCTGAAAAGAGCCGTTAAACAGAAATGGGGATTTGTTGTGTATTGAATACACATGCTTTATTTTTTTTCACTTTACTTTGCTGCGCTTAATCATTAAAATTGACCATGAATTTCAAAAACTTCAAGGTTCCGTATCCCGTTGACGAACGGTACAACAAAAAGGTGGCTTACTTCTCCATGGAATTCGCCATCCACCAGCCCCTGAAAATTTACAGCGGTGGCCTCGGCTTTCTGGCCGGCTCCCACTTGCGGAGTGCCTACGAACTGCGGCAGAACCTAATAGGTATCGGCATCTTGTGGAAATACGGCTATTACGACCAGGTGCGCAACCAGGATCAGACCCTGCAGGTTACCTGGATGGAAAAGGCATACAGCTTCCTGGAAGATACCGGGATCAAGTTCTCCATTACCGTGCATGAACATCCGGTCTGGGTGAAAGTATTTTACCTGAACCCGAACACTTTTAACTCGGCGCCGCTGTTCCTGCTGTCGACCGATATCCCGGAAAACGACTACGTTTCGCAAACCATCACCCACCGCCTGTATGATGCCAATGTGGCTACCAAGGTGGCACAGTTCATCCTGCTGGGTGTGGGCGGAGCCCGCCTGCTCGACGAGCTGGGCTTCAACCCGGAAGTGTACCACCTCAATGAAGCGCACGGACTGTCGGCCGCATTCTACCTCTACCAGAAGTACAACCGCAACATCAGCGAGGTAAAGAAACGCCTGGTGTTCACCACGCATACGCCGGAAGAAGCCGGGAACGAAAAGCACGACATTTACCTGTGCCACAAAATGAGCTATTTCTGCGGCCTTACCGTAGACGAAGTGCGTAGCCTGACCGGTATGCCCGACGACCAGTTCAACCATTCCCTGGCCGCTCTTCGTTTTGCCCGGATTGCCAATGGTGTATCGCAGCTGCACGGCCGCGTTTCGCGGGAAATGTGGAGCAAGTACAATAATATTTGTCCGATCCTGTCCATTACCAATGCACAGAACTGGCGGTACTGGGCTGACAAGCAGCTTTACCGCGCCAAGGAAGACGATAACAATAACGCTTTCGACGACCGGAAGAAATGGATGAAGAAAAGGGCGTTTGAGATCGTGGCCGACCAGACCGGTAAGGTCTTCGATCCGAACGTATTCACCATCGTGTGGGCCCGGCGGTTCGCCGGCTACAAGCGGGCAGGTCTTATTACAAGCGACGAAGCCCGGTTTGCTGCCCTGCTGAACGACAGCAAGCACCCGGTACAGATCATCTGGGCCGGCAAGCCCTACCCGGTGGATTACCCGGCCATTACCGAGTTCAACCACCTGGTGCACCTGAGCAAGAAATACAAAAACATGGCGGTGATGATCGGTTATGAGCTGGCCCTTTCCAAGCGCCTGAAGCAGGCAGCCGATTGCTGGCTGAATAACCCGCGGGTTCCGCGCGAAGCCTCCGGGACCAGCGGCATGACGGCCGCCATGAACGGGGCAGTGAACTTTTCCACCAACGACGGATGGATTCCGGAATTCATCCACCAGGGCAACAATGGTTTCGTGGTACCGCCCGTGGATTACAGCAACATGCCCGTAATGGAGCAGGACCAGTACGACCTGGATAAGCTCTACGAGATCCTGAAAACACAGATCC
>DATAGL010000510.1:0-4294 GCA_036263755.1 Chitinophagaceae bacterium
CGGCCCGCCGGATGGGTTGCGGGACGGATCAGTAAACAGCAAGAAGGAACAGTGGCGGAGATGAGTGCTTCCCCAGGCTCCGCAGCTACTTAAAAGGGACAGCCCCTTTTCAGCGATGCGCCCGATACTGCCCGACGAGCGCCCGCACACCGCACTGCATCCTTGCACTTTCAGGAACGGGGCCTGTGCCCCGTTCTCCTGGCCGCTGCCGCCCGGGGCCCGATCAGGATCTGATGTTCAGCGACTTTATTTGTCCGCCCGAAAAGGTAAGGTGGTAGTTCAGTACGATCGGGCTGCCGGGGAATATTCCGGAAATCCGAGCCCTGAGGAGGCCCTGTTCGCCCTCCTGCTCATAGTCCAGGAGCTGCATGGCGGTCCGGTACTTTTTATTGGCGCCGGCATTCCACTGCCGGATGGCGGCTCTGCCCTCGTAGGTCCGGCCTTCGTCGTATACGATGGCGTTGTCGGTGAAACAGGCAGCAAACGCGGTGCTGTCGGAACGGTTTTGTGCGGCTACCAGTTCGGTAACCGATGTCGGGATGTTCATGATGGTAAGGTTTAAAGTGATCAAATAGTGGGGATGGTTCCGCCGTCGATAATGAATTCCGTACCGGTGAGGTACGCGGCCCGCGGAGAGACGAGGAAGCCGATCAACTCGGCCACTTCTTCCGGTGCGGCCGGCCGGCCGAAGGGGATGCCGCCGAGGGCATCCATAACCCCCTGCGTGGCCTGCGCGACGGTGCTGTTCGTGGATTGCGCGATGCGGTCCATCATCCCGGCAGCACCCGGGGTCATAATCCAGCCCGGGGAGACGGTCAGCACCCGCACGCCTTGGGGCGACACTTCATTGGACAGAGCTTTACTGTAATTGAGCAGGCCTGCCTTTGCCGCCGCATAGGGCAGGGTAGCGTCATACAGGGGCATTCTTGCCTGGATGGAAGCGATGTGGATGATCACTCCCCCGCCCTGCCCGATCATATGGGGCAGGAACCCGCGGTCCAGCCGTACCGGGGCGAGCAGGTTGGTGCGGAGGGCAGATTCCCAGTCCTCATCGGTGAGCACGGAATAACCGCCGGCCGGGGTTTCCGAGCCGCCCAGGTTATTGACCAGGATATCCAGCCGCCCCTTCCTGCCGATCACCTCCTGCACCACCTTGCGGGCGCCTTCCGCGGTACTGAGGTCTGCCGCAATGAACTCCATGCCCGCTGCCGGGACCTCCGGCTCCTTCCGGGCCGTGATCAGAACGGTGGCGCCTGCCCGGAACAGACTTTCGGCGATGGCCTTTCCCGTACCCCGCGTACCCCCGGTGACCAGGGCGATTTTACCCGACAGCTCGTTGTTGCTCCTGTTCGTTTCCATACTGGTGATTTAGGGGCAAAATTCGCGGGCCGGTGCATCGCCAGCAAGCAGGGAGTTACGAATCAGATAGGGATCAATTTATCCCTATAGAGCATTTTAACCTATAGGGATACCTTTGTCCCATGTATCAAAGAAAGGTTTTGCCCAACCTCACCTGCGGCCTGGACCTGGTGGGCGAGGTGCTGTACGGCAAGTGGAAAGTTCGCTTGCTGTGGTTCATCCACGAAGGGCATAAACGGCCCAGCGAACTGCAGCGGAAGATTCCCGATGCCTCCCGGCGGGTGCTGAACCAGCAGCTGAAAGAGCTGGAAGAACACCGGTTGATCGGAAAGAAGATTTACCCGGTGGTACCGCCCAAGGTGGAGTACAGCCTGACCCCGCTCGGGGCCAGCGCGATCCCGGTCATCGACGCCCTCGGGCAGTGGGGGGATACGCACGGGGCGCAGTTACGGAGCGTGATCCTGCATGCCCTCGAAAGCCGGCCGGAAGCCCTGGCCGGCTGAAGACTGCCCGGGATCGTTATGCGGCAGGGAGGGTCAACTGTTCTGCCAACCACCATTTCGTGCAACCTGCCCTGCACGGTTTCCTACAGTATCAAACGGGAACATGGAAGGTTCTGATGCATGGGTTTTACAGCACCATCCGGTCCGCACTAAATCAACGTTGCCGTTCGCATACGCTACCCTTCTGACCCGTACAATGTTTTTGTCAACCGATGGCAAGCCCCTACATTTGAAAGGGTCGCAGGGGTGCACAGGGCGTAGTGCCCGCGAAAGCCATTCCCGGTCAGGAAGCACCACGAGGAACCGGCTCCTGACAGAAAGTTCCTTGCTTACCCGTTCATCAACAAGAATTGATCATGAAAACACTGGTTTGTGCCGCACCGGGGAGATTTGAATATTCCGACGCCAGGAAGCCCGTGCTTCAAAAGGGCATGGCCCTGGTCCGGATCAAACGGATCGGCATTTGCGGAACGGACCTGCATGCCTTTGAAGGAAGGCAGCCTTATTTTCAGTATCCCCGCATCCTCGGGCATGAGCTGGCCGGCGAGCTGGCGGAGGGCAACGATGTTCCCGGCTTTGCCGCCGGCGAAGCGGTAACCTTCCTTCCTTATTTTCATTGCGGCCGGTGCATTGCCTGCCGCAACGGAAAGCCGAACTGCTGCACCCGCATGCAGGTGTGCGGCGTACACGTGGACGGCGGCATGGCCGAATACCTGTCGGTCCCCGCTGCTTCCCTCGTGAAAAGCGAAGGACTGGGCTTTGATGAACTGGCCTCGGTGGAACCGCTGGCCATCGGCGCCCACGGCATCCGCCGGGCGGCGGTGGTGCCGGGCGAGTTTGTGCTGGTGATCGGCGCAGGTCCCATCGGGCTGGGCACCATGGAGTTTGCCCGGATTGCCGGCGGGCAGGTCATTGCCCTGGACCTCAACGAAGGCCGCCTGCAGTACTGCCGCCAGCAGCTGGGCATTGCCCATACCCTTTCCGCAGCATCGGAAGACGTCGTCCGGAGGCTGGAGGAAATAACCTCGGGCGACATGCCCACGGTGGTGATCGATGCCACGGGAAGTACCGCCGCCATCAATAAGGCCTTTTCCTATATGGCCCACGGGGGCCGGTTTGTTCTGATCGGGCTGCAGCGGGACCCCATTTCCTTCAGCCACCCGGAGTTTCACAAGCGGGAAGGCACCTTAATGAGCAGCCGGAATGCCACCCGGCAGGATTTTGAACAGGTGATCAACCGCATCAAAAGCGGATCGGTTCAGCCCACCCGGTACATTACCCACCGGGCGCCATTCAGGGAGGTGAAAGAAGTGTTTCCCCGCTGGCTCGATCCTGCCAGCGGCGTGATCAAGGCCATGGTGGAAATGCCGTGACGAATGGATATCTTTTGAAAAAGGAAACCGGGCTCCGTGCAGCGGGCAACCCTACACTTCCCCGGGAAGAAACTTAAAAAGTACGTACATGCATCCACTCCTCCGGACGATCCTCCTCTGCAGCAGTATGATGGGCTTTGCCCAAATGGTACCGGCCCAGCGGGCGGAGAACCCGATCCTTTTTGCCGACGTACCGGATTTATCCATGATCCGGGTAGGCAGCACGTACTATATGAGCAGCACCACCATGCATCTGAGCCCCGGCGTGCCCATCATGAAATCGAAGGACCTGGTCAACTGGCACCTGGTCAGTTATGCATACGATACGCTGGCCGACCGCCAGGAGCTGAACCTGGAGGAAGGGAAAAACGCCTATGGAGCCGGCTCCTGGGCCAGCAGCCTGCGCTACCATAAAGGCACGTATTATGTGAGCACGTTTGCGCAAACCACCGGCAGGACCTATGTGTTTACCACCCGGGATATTGAAAAAGGGCCCTGGAAGGCGGCTTCGTTCCCGCCCTCCTACCACGACCATTCCCTGTTCTTTGATGACGACGGACGGGTATACCTCGTTTACGGTGCCGGCACCATCCGGCTGGTGGAACTGACGGCCGATGCCAGCGCCGTAAAAGGGGGAACCACCGAACAGGTGCTGATCCCCAATGCCAGCGCCCCGGCCGGCCCGGACATCGGCCTGGCAGCGGAAGGTTCCCAGTTATTCAAAGTAAAGGGCAAATACTACCTGTTCCACATCACCTGGCCGCGGGGCGGCATGCGCACCGTGGTGCTTCACCGGGCCGACCGGCTGACGGGTCCCTGGGAAGGAAGGCTGGCGCTGCAGGACCTGGGTGTGGCGCAGGGTGGGCTGATCGACAATGGCAAAGGGGCCTGGTATGCGTACCTGTTCCGCGATTTCGGCGCCGTGGGCCGCATCCCCTACCTCGTACCGGTACGGTGGACCGACGGCTGGCCGGTACTGGGCGAAGGCGGCAAAGTACCCCTCACCTTGAACCTGCCCGCCAGCAAGGGTCCCATCCCCGGCATTGTGGCCCCGGATGA
>DATAGL010000511.1:0-2823 GCA_036263755.1 Chitinophagaceae bacterium
CACCTGCTCCGACAGCCGGTTACCCGGATCATCGAACGTTTCCAGCGCATTCCAGACAATCCGGGAAAGAACGTCGGTGACGCTGGTGCACCTGCCGGCGTGTACAAATTTTACCCGGATGGTCTCGAGGAACAGAGGATGGGAAATATGGATCGTGATCAGGAACCGGCCGGTATAGAACAGCGCGATTTTATTGGTCAGCTCCTGGATGGTGGACACCTTCTTATCGGCCTCCTTGGAATAATACCGCAGGATGAGAAAATGCACTTCATCCACATACTCGTATTTGGGCAGGTGCTCCGGTTGCAGGCAATCCCGTAACAGGAGCTCGTTGAGGCCGAAGCGCTGGCTGAGCTCCTGCATATCGCCGGGCGTCGGGTTGCTAACATCCACCCATTGGATCCCCTCGCATATAGATTGTTCCTTACTGGGCATAACGGTAATCCGGTTAAGGTTTGGCAGAGGATGCAAGTTATTACTTGTCCGCTGCTTCCGGTGAAACGGATCATGCGTATGCGCAGAATGCCCGGCCGGCAGGTGATGCTGCTTCCTTTGATTTGACAAAACCGGTTTGGGGCGCCGGGCAGCGCAACGGTGCCCGTTAGACGGGAGCGAACGAAGCGGCAGTTCCGTCTGCGCTAGCCTCCCGTTTCCGGTTGTACAGGGATCGCCGGTTCCGGCTGCAGTGGGTGCAGGGTCTTTTCCTGCAGGTAGTGATAGATGGCTATCTGCGACCGCACCGGTTCCCCTTCCTGGGATACATACTTATTGGAAAGGCCGCTGTCCAGGGCTCTTGCCTTTACGCAATCCCTGAGCTGTATATCGATCAGCGCGCGGATCTCCGCACAGATCTCCTTATCGGTGATCAGCGCCGCCGTTTCAATGCGGTGATCGAGGTTGCGCACCATCCAGTCGGCCGAAGAGATGTATACCTTTTCCTTTCCGCCGTTGAAAAAGATCATCACGCGTGCATGTTCCAGGTATTCGTCTACAATGGATACCGCCTGCATATGGGCTTTCAGTTTCGGGTGATCGGCCGCCACGCAGAAGATGCCCCTTACGATCATTTTGATGTCCACCCCGGCAAAAGCCGCTTCGTACAGTTTCTCAATGAGCGCAGGGTCGCTGAGGGAATTTAATTTGAGGATAATGGATGCCGGCTTGTTGGACTGGGCCGCCTTGATCTCGCGGTTGATGAGGTGAATCAGTTCCCTGCGCATCCCGGTGGGGCACACCAGCAGGGCCGTGCACTGGTGCAGGGGCGCGAACCCGAGTTTGCTGTTTTCCAGCGTATCAAACACCCGGTTGATGTCGGCCATGAGCTCCCGGTTGGCGGTCAGCAGGCAGTGGTCGCCGTAAAAGCGGGCGGTTTTTTCGTTCAGGTTACCCGTACTGATAAAGCCGTACTGGACCGTCCGTTTTCCCATCCGTTTGCGGATGAGGCAGATCTTCGCATGCACCTTCATATGGTCGATGCCGATGAGCACTTTCACGCCTTCCAGCTCCAGGCGCTCTTTCCACTCCAGGTTGGCCTCCTCGTCGAAACGGGCCTTCAGCTCGAGGGCTACAACCACCTCCTTGCCGTTGCGCACCGCGTTGATCAGGGCATTGATCACCTTGGAGTTGGACGCCAGCCGGTAGGCCGTGATCTTGATGAGGGTAACATCGGGGTCCATGGCGGCTTCCCGCAGCAGGTCGATCACCGGGTTGAAGGAATGATAGGGAAAATGCAGCATGAGGTCCCGCTCCAGCACCACGTCGGTAACCCGCGGCTTGCCGGTCAGCAGGGGATGGACCAGCGGGGCGCGCTGCTCCTTTTTGGGGGGAAATACTTCAGGGAATTCCATGAAGTGACGGAAGTTGTGGATCCGCCCGCCGGGAATGAGGTTGTCCCTCCGGGAAAAGTTCAGTTTGCGGATGAGGAATTCCAGCAGGCCCGGGTCCATGTCCTTGTCATATACAAAGCGTACGGTCTTGCCTTTGCGGCGGTTCTTGAGCCCTTTTTCCAGTTTCTGGATGAGGGGTGTGGACAGGTCCGTATCCATATCCAGCTCCGCATCTTTCGTGATCTTGAAGACATGGGCGGAAAAATGGTCGTATCCGAAATAGGAAAAGATCTGGGGCAGGTTGAAGCGGATCACGTCCTCCAGCAGGATGATCGCATGCGCTCCCCCGCGGGCCGGCAGCTGCACAAACCGCCCGACGGCCTTGGCGGGCACTTCTATGAGGGCATATTTTTGCTGGTAGGCGGAATCCGACTTGCGCATCACCACGCCCAGGTACAGCGACTTCTCCCGCAGGTAGGGAAACTGCGAAATGCCTTCCACCAGCAGGGGGATCACGTTGCTGCGGACCTCCTCGTCGAAAAAGCGTTTTACGAACTGCTGCTGCTCTTCATTCAGGTCGGTATCCTGCAGCAGGTGGATGTTTTCCCTTTGCAGTTCACCGGTAATATTTTCCCAGATCCGGTTGAATTCGCTTTGCTGCCGGAGCACCGTCATGTAGATTTCGTCCAGGATCCGCTGGGGATGCTCTTCCAGGTGCATGTTCTTTTTGCCGATGGCCATCATGCGCCGGAGCGTGGCTACCCGGACGCGGAAAAACTCATCCAGGTTGTTGGAAAAGATTCCGAGGAACTTGATCCGTTCCTGCAGGGGTACGGTGGGATCATTGGCTTCCTGCAGCACACGGGCGTTAAAGCTGAGCCAGCTGATGTCCCTGGGAATCAATTTGCCTTTATTCATAGGCGCTAAATATAGGGCAGGCAACGGGTGCGGTATATTAAGTTTCGATGATGAATTCACCCCGGCCGGGCTCCCGCTG
>DATAGL010000512.1:0-2192 GCA_036263755.1 Chitinophagaceae bacterium
CAGTTCCTCGCGGCTGGCCGGCTACCAGCTCACCGAAGCTGATGCCGCCGGCGCCATCCGCCAGATGCTCGAAATGGGCGCCCGCGAAGGCGTTACCGGTTCCTTCAGCCGCGAAGCCATCATGACCACCCTGTTCCCCGAGCCCCTGCGCAAAACGCTCAATACCCTGCAGCAGCTGGGACTAAGTGGTGAAATCGACCGCTTTACCACTACACTGGCCACCGCGGCCGATAAAACCGCCACCCGGTCGATTCCTCTGTTCACTGATGCCATCCAGCGCATGCAGATCAGCGATGCCATCCGGATCGTGCGCAATGGCGGTACGGCCGGAACCGATTACCTGCGCAGCTCGGTTGGCGACAGCCTCCGCCGCTCCATCCGCCCGGTGGTGCAGTCGGCCTTGGACGAATACAAGCTCAACCAGCAGTGGAACGAGCTCATAAAGCCGGCACAGGCCATTGCCGGCAACCGCCTGAACCTCGACCTTGCCAACCTGATGGCCGGCATGGTCAGTGAGACGATGTTCCGCAAGATCGAGGAGCGGGAGCGCCAGGTGCGTGCTGAAGCGGCAGCCCGCACCACGCCCTTGCTGCAGCGGGTGTTTTCGCGCAGCTGGTAACCAACCGGTAAGCAGTTATCAAAAACGATCAATAAAAAACGGAGTGCAGAAAAAGCGCTCCGTTTTTTATTTAGAAATGCACTAAGTGAACAGGGGTTCTTATGAATGACAGAAACCATATGTCCGGATTTTACCGCTTTTTTAGTTCCATTATAGAATGATTTTAAGGGGTCCGATTAAACCTTTTACCCGTTTTTCCATCCGCTTTTACGTTGTAACCCGTTTAGTATAAAGGGATTGTTAAAGGGACACCACCTTCCATTTTCATTAACAGTTTTTGGCCGGAATGGCATGATTTCGGTTCTATGGGTAACAACGAATTCATTAACCCTAAAAAATACGTTATGAAAAAATTTTTATCTATTGTCAGCTTAGCCGCCGTGATGGCGTCGTGTACTTCGAACTCGAACTCTGCAGCCGAACAGGAACTGGCCCGGCTGAAAGCATATAAGGATTCTGTATCGCTGGCCGCCGATACGGCTGGCCTCGCCGAATACCAGTCCTGGAAAGCGCAGAATGAGCTGGCCCCGCAGGAGCAGTACAATGCCGGCCTGGCCGCTGCCGCCGTAGCTGCCGCCCCGGCCGCCCGTGCCACCCGTTCTTCTGCCCCGGCCCGCTCGCGGAGTACGTCCACTGCCCGCCGTTCATCCGGCAGCAGCAGCAGCAATTCCGGCAGCGGTACCTACAGTTCTACCGGCTCGAATACCGCTAAGAAAAAAGGCTGGAGCAAGGCCGCCAAAGGCGCGGTGATCGGCGGCGTAGGTGGCGCTGTGGCCGGTGCGGTAATCAATAAGAAGAACCGCACAGTAGGTGCTGTTGTAGGCGGTGTACTGGGTGCCGGTGCCGGATACGGTGTTGGCCGCGGTATGGACAAGCGCGATGGCCGCTATTAATGTAGCGTAGTAATAATTTGAAGCGGGCCCCTACCTGGTAATAGAGACAGGTCAGGGGCCCGCTTCTTTATTTTAGTAAGTGCGGGAAAAAGAATATGCAAATGTGCAAATATGCAGATGTGCAGATGTGGAGCACCAGGGATACGCTTTGCGCCTTTGCGTGAAACCAGCCGAAAAAAATACGGAAGCCCAGCAGCACTAAAGTTCGGGTGGTTCCTTCCTGCGTACATCGTACATCCAACATCGTACACAAAAAAGCCCTGCACGGTGCAGGGCTTTTCTTATGCAGATCATTTAGTATTTTTTGTTGTAGCCGCCACCGTAGCCGCCGCCACCTTCGCGGTTACCACCGCCGCCCCCGCCGTAGCCACCGCCACCACGGTTACCGCCACCACCTCCGTAGCCGCCCCCGCCACCGCGGTTGCCGCCTCCGCCACCACCTTTGTAGCCGCCGCCTCCGCCGCCGCCACGGTAACCGCCGCGGTTACCACCGCCGCCTCCGTAGCCGCCGCCTCCGCCATAATTGCCGCCACCGCCGCCGGATCCGCCGCGGTCATCGGCTTCTTTCACCACCAGGGGCTTCTGTCCCAGGGAGATGTCATTCAACCCTTCAATGGCTTCGCGGGCCTCTTCGTCGTTGGGCATGTCTACAAAAGCAAAACCGCGGCTCTTGCCGGTTT